>JALGUJ010000178.1 GCA_029820945.1 Candidatus Zipacnadia bacterium
GTCGCGGTGCACGTCCAATCCTACATACATGGGTTGCGCCTCCTTGGCGAAGCTTGGTGCCACCTGAGCTAACGTTCGCCATGCGACCGCGCAACCCATTTTCATGTTATCAAACGTCCGGGCCGACTTCGGCGCCAGCAACCGACGCCGGCACCTCAGGGCGGCCCCTCCATGACGACGTACGACGAACGACATACCGCGCGTTCGGGCAACCTGTCATTTCGGCAATCGCTATAGCAATCAACCCGCGGGGAGCTCGACCAGGTTGTTGCCCTCGAAGAGCTCCGCGATCTCGTCGTCGGGGTCGATCAGCACGTCGAACTGTCGCCCGCGGCGGTCGGCCGGGACCTCGAAGATCAGCTCGACGGTTCGCGGCACGCAGTCGGCGGGCGCCTCCAGCGGCCCCGCCGTCCGGGTCATGTCGGGCTTGCCGTCGTCGCCGCGAACCGCCACGGTGAACTCCGGCGCCTCGCCGCCACCGATGTTGTGCACGCGCACCCTGATCTCCGTGGCGTCCTCGGAGATGACGGTGTCCTGCGCGCAGATGGCCAGGTCGGGTCGCGCGTAGTAGTCCTCGCCTGACGCCTCCACCTGCTCGATCTGCAGCGCGACCGTCTCGCGCGGCGGCAGCTCAACGTCGATGGTCGAGCCCTTCGCCAGCTCCAGCGTGCGCTCCGAGGTCGCCTGGTCCGGAACGCCGTCCTCGTCCGCGTCCGGGCCCATGGTCACGCGGTAGGTGCCCGGCTCCAGCCGCCAGACGGTGATCGTGCCCTCCTGGGCGGCCTCCTCGAAGTTGTACGCCATGAGGTTGAGGCCCCGGGCGTCGGTTTCCAGCACCCAGGCGGCGAACTCCGGCGACATCCCCTGCCACGAGATCGAGTGCGTCGGGTAGATGTAGTTGCGGTAGCCGGGCTGGCCGCCGAGGTACATCCGGTCCACGAGGTCCTTGGAGATGGCGACACGGTCGGCGGACTGCTCGATCCAGGTGTGCATGGGGAAGAGCAGCTCGATGCGCTCCCAGGAGGCCCTGAGCGCGTCCATCAGCATCTCCCGGTCGCCGAGCAGCTTCCACGCGGCGTAGTGGACCTGCGTGCGCGGGTCGTTGCCCATGAGCGGGTTGAGGGCCTCGTAGTTGTACGTCTCGGCCTGCTCGCGCAGCAGCTCCTCGTGGTCGGCCATCACCGAGCGCTCCGCGAGGTCCGGAGCCATGGCGGCGTCGATCATGTCCTGCTGAAGCCAGACGCGATGAGCGAGGTAGTAGCGATCGTCGCCGGTCCAGTCGGCCAGCGCGAGGTACATCGTGTCCGAGCCGTAGCCGCCGAAGGCGTGGGTGGTGCCCACGACCTTGCGGTCCTCGAAGCGCACCGAGGAGGGCAGGAAGTGGACCCGGCCCTCGATCTGGCCGTGCTCGGCGATGCCCTGCTCCACCAGGTCCAGCCAGGCGTCGCCGTACTCACGGACCAGCCGCGTGGCGCGCTGGTTGCGCGAGTACCAGCCCAGGTAGAGCGAGCCGTGCAGCAGCAGCGTGCTGGAGAGGATATCGCGGTCGTAGGGTGGCTCGGTGACTATCTCACGCGCGCCGTAGAGGGTCGATTTGAAGTGCCGGAAGCCACCGGTCATGGCGGTGAGGTACTCGTCCACGGTGCGCGTGCCCTCCATCAGTCGCTCCTGGTACACCGGGTTGCCCGGGTACATCTCCGCCGCGCGGCACAGCGCGTTCACGCCGTCCTCATAGGCGTGCAGCGGGTCGGTGGTGCGCCGGTTGATCCCGTCCTCGATCAGCACATCGTAGCAGGTGTCGGCGAGGCGCCGCACCGAGTCGGCGATGCGGCCGTCCACGTCGGAGATCATGCTCAGCGACACCCAGTCGTTGATGAGGTCGGTGTCATCGCCCAGGGAGTGACCGAACTCGCCGTTGGGCGCCTGGCGATGGTCAATCCACCAGTACACGAAGTCCAGGTACCTGCGCAGCGTGGCGCGCTGGTAGACGGCCCACTCCGGCGCGCCGTCGGCTCGCGGCGGCTGCAGCTCCGCGCGGTCAACGGGCTCGTCCGGGTGCGTCCAGATATACACCGCCCGGGCGTAGTAGTCGTCGGGAAAACGCGTGTGCAGATCGTCCAGCGCCCGGTGCAGCTCCATGAACACGCCGATGCGCTCGGCCAGATCCGGCATGGAGACCTTGCCCCAGGGCCGCGGCTCGGAGACGTCGATGAAGCGGTCCTTCACCAGCGCAAGCTGGTCGTGGCGGTACTGGTCGGCCAGCACGTCCGTGGGCTCGACGCGCAGCTCAACGCGGGAGGGATGGTCGGCGTCCCAGACCAGCTCGGCGTCATCGCTCGTCATCAGCCGGATCCACAGCGGCCGGCCATCGGGGATGACGTAGTCTCGCGCGTCGAGCGTGAGGTCGAGCCGCTGCAGGCCGTCCCACTCGCCCCGCGCGCGCACCTCGAAGTCGGCGATCTGCCGCGTGGGGATGATCGGGTCGGCGACCAGCAGCCACAGGACGGTACCGGGCTGGAGGTCACGGAACCACAGCGATGCGCGGATGGCCCCCAGCGCCCGGTCAGCCGGGGTGGGCGGGAGCATCAGATGGTAGTAGCGCAGACCCTCCATGGTCAACGAGCGGGCCTCGGCCGGTGGCTCGGGCGTGCAGCGCAGGGCAGTCCGGTCATAGGTCTCGTACTTGCTGAGCATGATACGCCCGATCTCCGACGACCACTCCGACCAGGCCTCACCGGAGAGGTGGTAGGGCTGGGGCTCCCCGGGCAGGTCACCCGCGTCCTCGGCGAGGGTCTCGAAGAAGCCGATCTCGCGCACGCGCACCGGCGGCGGGGCGTCCTCGACCTCATTCTCGGGCTCCGGCTCGGCGAAGAAGGTCATCGCCGTCTGGGTCATGGGGCCGTCGAACTCCCGCGCGAGCAGCGGGCCGTCGGAGTGCAGCGGCAGCCACGCCTCGCCGGCCGGCTCGAAGACCTGCTCGCCCTCGTACATCTGCCCGCGCACGTGGCCTCTCGCGCGCAGGTAGTTCCAGCGCTCCCCGTCGTCGAGGCGCAGGATGAGCCCGCCCTCGTCCTGGAAGCTGTAGCCGTGGTAGGTCAGCGGCCAGCGTGTCAGGCGGTCGCCGTCGCAGACCTTCCAGGCCTGTGAGTAGATGGCGCGGGCGTCGCGGATCCCGGCCTCGCGCACCAGCAGCGTCTCGCCCCGCCCGGCGGGCTCGATGCCCAGCAGCTCCTGGCCGTCCCAGCCGAGGTAGTCGGCGCGTAGGGCGCCGACCTCCGGCGTGAAAGCGCTCTCGGCGGCCGCGATCTCCGCTGCGCCCTCGTAGACCGCCCGCACCTCCTCATCGCTCAGCGGCCGCGAGAACACGCGCAGCTCATCGAAGTCGATGGGCCGCTCGGTGCCTCCCCAGTGCCGCCAGCTCCCGATGCAGATGGTGTCCGGCTCCAGGTCCTCGGTCTGCCATGTCATCTCCTGAGTGCGAGTCAGCTCACCGTTCTTGAAGAGCCTGATCCCGCTCGTCTCGTCCCAGACGATGGCGAGGTGGTACCAGGTGTCGGCGTCCCAGGGCGTGGCCTCGAAGTCGTAGCTGTCGGACCACGGCCCGTGCACGAGGATGCGGCCGTAGCGCCCGCGAACGCCGAGCGCCATCCCGCTCCGCCCGACGGTCAGGATGCTGAAGAGCGAATGATGCACCTGCCCCACGGGGTGCTGGAACCTGATCCAGAACGCGACGGTGCCGCGCCGCAGGTTCACGTTGGCGGGGGCGTGGTATCGGTGGCACTGACCGCGCTCCATGTGGATGCCCTTCTCCACCACCCCCTCCTCGATGGTGGTGGCCCGGTAGAGGCCGATATCCTTGTTGTTGCCGCGATCGTAGGCGATGTAGGAGACGTCTCGGGAGCCGCGCGCCATGTCGGCCTCCAGCCCGCGGCCGTAGTACTCCGAGTAGCCGGCGTCGAAGGTCGCGCGCAGTATCTCCGCCTGGTCGGGCGGCAGATCGATGGTCACGGGCACGTGCTGCTGCGCGCAGGCGCACATGCAGGCGATCAGCGAGAGCAGCGCGACGGCCGGTTGGCTGAGCTTCATCGTGGCGACCTCCACCGCTGCGACAGGGCTTGTCCTGCGAGGGCACAGTTTCGCGTTGCAGGTACCGGGGACCTGCCGGATCGCAGCAGGAACGCGGCGTTGAGGCGCGAACCGCTTGGAGGGGAGAGACCCTACGGAAGGGGTTCACAGTGCCCGCATCTGACGGCGCGCTCAGCGACTACCAGTGGAAGCGCGACCTCCGCAAGACCCCGGAGCCCGGCGAGGGTGACGTGGAGTTCGACTGGGCCGAGGAGCGCCCCATCTTCGTCATCCAGAAGCACGACGCGTCGTCGCTGCACTACGACTTCCGCATCGAGGTGGACGGGGTCCTGAAGTCCTGGGCGGTGCCCAAGGGGCCCTCGACCGACCCCCGCGACAGGCGACTGGCCATCCCCACCGAGGACCATCCGCTGCAGTACGCCGACTTCGAGGGCGTTATCCCCGAGGACGAGTACGGCGGCGGCGCCGTGCTCATCTGGGACCGGGGCAGCTACCGCAATCTCAAGGAGGACGAGGCCGAGCAGGGCGAGGAGCCCAGGTCGGTGGCCCGGCAGATCGAGGACGGCCATGTCACCATCTGGCTGGAGGGCCAGAAGCTCTGCGGCGGCTACGCGCTGATCAGGACCGGCTCGGGCGACGATGCGCGCTGGCTGCTGATCAAGATGAAGGACGACCGGGCCGACGCCCGCCGCAACCCCACCGGCACCGAGCCCGCGTCCGTGGCGACCGGCCGCACCATCGAGGAGATCGCCCGGGAAGAGGGCGGCCGGCCATGAGGATCGGCCGCCGCGAGGTGCCACGTCGCATCCCGACAGCGTCTTCTTCCCTGACGCGGGCCTGACCAGGGGCGACGTCATCGACTACTACGAGCGCGTCGCCGACGTCATGGTCCCGCACATGGGGCGCTACGGCGTCCGCATGCACCGCTTCCCCGACGGCCCGGGCGGCGATGACCTCCACCACAGGGACACCCCCGACTGGCTCCCCGACTGGATCAGGACCGTGACCGTCCCCGGGCGCGACGGCCGCAGCTACGACGCGCCGATCGCGGACGGCAGGGCCGCGCCGGTCTCCATGCCGCTGGACCGGCGCGAGATCGAGCAGGGCGCCGACCCGCAGGACTGGCCGATCGAGAACGCCCTCGGGCGGCCGGCGCACAGGGACGATCCGTGGTCGGGCATGATGCGCCATGCGCGGTCGGTCGGCTCGCGGCGGGAAGCCCTCGACGACCTGCTCCAGGCCGAGGAGCCGGCGGATGAGGAGAGAGACCGGGGTCAGGAGCGTGCCAGGACATGCGCCTGGGGCAGCGGATGTGCTGAGGCACGGCAGAGGACCGCGCGGAGAGTCATCCTCCCCGCGCGGCGCCTGCCGCCTCCCTCAGAAGGCCCCGGAAGGCCGGTATTCAGTTGTCAAGGAACGCCTCAACATGGGCTTTGCTTCGTGCGCGGCCGCCGTGTCCCCCCGTGTACATAGGCACGCTCGGGCGCGGATTCTTGCATGCGATTCGGGAATTCACGAAGATTTAACGTTGGGCCGGGCGGCAACGCGGAGGAACTGTGCCGCGGACAGGCGGAGGTGAGGCGCAATTCCTGACGACACGAGCCGGGGCGGCGGGCTCGGGCTCAGGGAAGTCGTGGTGATGGCGCGTCGGAGGGCTGGTCTCGGGCGGCATCTGGGGGGTGTTCGTCGGCGTCACCCTCCGCGGCGTTCAGGCGTCGGGGCTGTACGAGGACATCGCGGTCTGCGTCCGGGCGGCTCCCTCGATCTCCCGCAGCGTCATCACATCTCGCTGCCAGCCGCGCTCGGCCAGGATCTCGTCCACTACGGTGGCGGCGCGGTCCGTCGCCTCTCCGTCCTCCCGGGCGCCGTTGAGCGCCGGCGCGTTCATGAGGACCGCCTCCCCGCGCGAACTGGGTGTCGAAGCAGGTTTCCTGCGCTCTCACCGGGAATCCTGTGTGCCCACATGGGCTCGATGACCGCTTCCGGAGGTAGATCGTGGCCCGTCGTGATCCTGACGCGGAAGTCAGGCGGGGCTGGGACGGCAACGCCGAGGTCTGGGCGCGGCATGTGCGCGCGGGCTACGACCCGTACCGCGACCTCTATCACCATTCCTTGTTCTTCGAGCTGATTGGCGATGTGTCCGGTAGGGACGTGCTGGACGCCGGGGGCGGCGAGGGCCGGACGGCGCGCATCCTCGCCCGCAAGGGCGCGCGGGTCACGGGCGTGGATCTGTCCGAGCGCATGATCGATCTCGCGCGCGCCCAGGAGCGGCGCGAGCCCCTCGGTATCCGCTATGAGGCGTGGTCCATCTGCGACATGCCGGACCTCGAGGACGATAGCTTCGACGCGGCGCTCGC
>JALGUJ010000179.1 GCA_029820945.1 Candidatus Zipacnadia bacterium
AGCGCCAACGGCACACGACGCAACGGCCGGGCCGGCATGGAAGCTGAGGCGCCGGCGCGCCTCACCCTCGCGCGGACGCTGCGCGTCCGACGCTCGGGCAGCCCCTCCGTACGAAAAAATCAGCGTACGGCCCGGACGTCGCGGCCGCCCACGAGGTGTGGGTAACGTATAGGGGGAGCAGAGGGGCGAGGCGGGGCGGAGGTGCGGGGAGACTGCAGGGGAAACGAGAGGCGCGCAGGCGTCTGTCGAGGCGGCTCGATGGGGACGTGAGGGGTCTGACGGCGTGTGCAGGCGGGGGCGCCTGCACCATGCCATGGGGTCGTTGCCGACCCGAGGGCATGCGCGAACCCGGTGGACGCAGCAGTGCCTCGCAAGGAGGGCGACGGTGATGCGATGGCTTGCGGTGCTGGTGCTCGTGGCGGCCGGCGGCACGGTGGCCCATGCGCAGGAGATGCCGAGGGTGGCGCTCGAGGGCAACCGGCTCTTCGTCGATGGCGAGCCGTTCTTCCCCTATGGCTGCTGGGGGGCGATTGAGTCTATCGAGTCGATGAAGCGACATCACTTCACGTGCGTGTTCAGCGGGATGGGCGGCGTGCCGGACCTGCTCGAGCAGGCCCGCGAGCACGACTTCTGGGTCATCACCTACCCCTACGCACCGAGCTGGGGGCCGCAGCACGAGGAGCACGTGCTGGCGGTGCGGGATCACCCGAACCTGCTGGCCTGGAACATCGGCGATGACATCAAGGCCGGGGACGCCGACCAGGTGCGCCAGGCCTACGACTGGATCAGCGCGCATGACCCACACGGGCGGCCGATCATGTTCGATGTCATCCAGGGCTTCGAGGCCTTCGCCTGGTTCGACGGAATGTTCAACACCTACCACTACCCGCTGCTCAAGCCCGAGACGCTGCTCGACTACGTGGCGATGCTGCGGCGCGAGCACGAGATCGTCAACCCCGACGCCTACCTGTGGACGTGGGAGCAGGGGCACGTACAGATCTGGTATACGCAGCGCTACCTCGACCCGGAGGTGCAGTGGATGCCGTCGCTCTACCCCGACGGCGAGCATCTGCGGCTGGTCGCCTACTCGGCGCTGGCGGCGGGCTGTCGGGGGATCCTCTACTTCTTCAACCGGTACTTCACCGAGGAGTACCACGGCGTGGATCGCTACGCCGAGGCGGCGCTGGTGGGCTGCGAGCTGGAGGTCGTTGGGCCGTGGCTGGCGATGGGCGATGTGGGGGAGGAGCTGGCGACGAGTGATCCGGCTCTGCACGCGTGGCCGGTGACCTTCCCCGGCGGCACGCTGGTGCTGCTGGCGGTTATCAAGGATGACAGCCAGTATCACGTCGATGCGGCGCGCGTCGAGGAGGGCGTGGTGGAGCTGAGGCGGGAGCTGCGTGAGGGGGAGCGGGTCTACCACCTGACGCTGGACGGCGGCGCGCGGGAGATCAGCGGTGGAGTTCACGGCTCGAGTGTGAGCGTCCCATCGGTGGAGATGACGGGCCTGCTGCTGGTGACCGATGACGCGGAGCTGGCGGCGGGGGCGGATGCGGCGCTGCAGGCGCTGACGCCGGACGCCGGACGCTACGCGGCCCAGGGGGCGGGGGCGCGGCGGGACAAGGTCGCGCGGGTGCTGGCGACGCTGGAGTCCGAAGGCTACCCGGGCGCTGCCGAACTGCGGGGGGCGGTGGAGAGCGCCGGTGACGAGATCGCGCGGGCGAATAACGCCATCGAGGGCGCGCGCTACGCCGACGCCTTCCGGGCGGCGCGCGCGGCGTCGCGGGTGCTGCGGCAGGCGACCTATGACCACTGGCGGCGGCTCAACGAGAATGAGTTCGTGCGCGAGGCGGAGGTGCTGCCGAACTTCTATCTGGCGGAGACCTACTACCCGATGGTGCGGGCGCTGGCCGAGGCGGAACCGTCGCCGAACCTGCTGACGAACCCATCGTTCGAGGAGAGCGCGGACGGGCAGGTGGTGGGGTGGGCGGACCTGCCGGCGGCGCACGAGCAGGTGGGGAGCGTGTCGCTGACCGACCAGGCGCGGTCGGGGCAGTGGGCGCTGCGGCTGGCGTCCGAGAGCCCGACAATCTACGAGGGCCAGGAGCGGGACTGGGCGACGGCGAGCGTGTCGAGCGAGATGGTGCCGGTGCAGCAGTGGGACGCGATCGAGGCCGAGGTGTGGGTGCGCATCGACGAGGACCTGGAGAGGACCGAACGCGGGGCGTTCCTGCAGATCGTGGGCTACGACGAGAGTGGCGAGAGCGCGGGCTGGAGCGTCACGAGCGTGGAGGCAGGGCGCGCGCAGGCGACGGACGGCTGGCTGCGGCTGTGCAGGCGGACGGTCGTCACGCCGTCGAGCGTCGCGCAGGTCGGGGTGCGGCTGGGGATCTGCGGCGTGGGCCGGGTGCGGTTCGATGATGTGGCGCTGGTGAGGCGGCGGCCGGTGCGGTAGTCCGTGCAGTACCCGCGACTCCGAGGGCGCGTAGGTCTGCAGGCCTCAGCGCCCCCGGCGATCCCTCTGCCTGTGAGCCGCGCAGCCGGGCCGTCTCCCGCCAACCTGAGCACGCATCCGGAGGCGCGTGGTGGCAGATGCGCACGGGGCCCCGCTTGAGCAGCGGGGCCCCGTGGTCGGCGCATTGAGGAGGAGACCCAGTGCACGGTACGCGGCGCGGGGTCGCGCCGCGGAAGCGTCGGATTACGTCAGGGCGATGTCGAGCGTCACGACCTGCGACCGACCGTCGGGGCCGGTGCGCTGCACGCGCACCACCACGAAGCCCTCCCCGGCCTGCTTCGCGGCCGCCACCGCGGAGGTGACGTCCTCGACCGACTTCACCTCGGTGCGATTGACCTTGATGATGACGTCGCCGGGCCGGATGCCGCGCTCCCAGGCGTTGGAGTCGGGCGCCACGCTCTGGACGTAAACGCCGGAGCCGGCGGCCAGGCCGTGCGCCTGCGCCACCTCGGGCGTGATGGGCGCGAGCGAGAGGCCCAGTACGGTGTCGGCCTTCGGCGCCTCGGTCTCGCCGGGCGGCTCGACGCCCGCGTACTGCGCGGGGGTCTCGCCCAGCGTCACCTCGACCTGGAGTGGCTTGCCGTCGCGAATGATGCCCAGGGCGACCTTCTCGCCGGGGCGATGGCCGGCGATGGCCTTCTGCAGCGCCCAGGTGTCCTTCACGGGCTGGCCGTCCACGCTGGTCACGACATCCTCGGCCTGCAGGTCCGACCTGCCGGCGGGGCCGTCGGGCGTGATCTGCTCGATCAGCACGCCACCCTCGGGCGCGTTGTAGGCCTGGCGCAGGTTGTCGTTGAGGTCGCGGATCGCTACGCCCAGCCAGCCGCGGTGAACGTAGCCATTGGTCTGGAGGGTCGGGACGATCTGCTTGACGGTATCGGCCGCGATGGCGAAGCCGATGCCGATGTTGCCGGCCTGTCCGGGCGAGAGGATGGCGACGTTGACGCCGACCACCTCACCGCGGGTGTTGACCAGCGGGCCGCCGGAGTTGCCCGGGTTGATGGACGCGTCGGTCTGAATGATGTCGCCCATGCGGAAGGGCTGGTCGGGGCCATCGAGCATGCGGCCCTTGGCCGACACAACGCCCACGGTCACGGTCTGCTCAAGCTGGAAGGGCGAGCCGATGGCCATGACCCACTCGCCGACCTCGAGCGCGCTGGAATCGCCCACCGGCAGCGTGGGGAGCTTGCGGCCGGCGTCGATCTTGAGCAGCGCCAGCTCGGTGCGGGGATCGTCGCCGACGACCGTCGCCCTGTACTCGCGGTCGTCGTCGGGCCGATCGTAGAGCTTCACGCGGATGTCGGTGGCGCCCTTCACGACATGCGAGTTGGTGACGATGTAGCCGTCCTCACTGTAGATCCAGCCCGAGCCGAGGGCCTGGCGGGACTGCATGTGAGGCGCTCCTTGCCCGCCGTCGGGCATCTGCGGCCCGAACCGGCGGAAGAACGGATCGCCGAAAAAGCGGCGCAGCTCCTCGGGCATCTCCAGGCGCGCGGCCTGGGAGACGCTCCGGGCGATGATGCTGACGACGGCCGGCTTGGCCTGACTGGCGATGGTGACGAAGGTGCGGTCGGCGGCCATGCCCGCCTGGGCGTGTGCGGGCTGCATGGTGGCGACCGGGGCGTACCCGGACAGCAAAGCGAAGGTCAGCGCGGCGCCCGCGAGCATGCTCAGAAGAATGATGGCCACTCGGCCGCAACGACTGTCTGCGCGCGTACGAAGAGCCATGTTGCCTCACCTCATAGTGGGAATCCGCGGTCGCCGAACGGAGGACCGCGGATGGGGTACTTCACACGCTATGACGTGGGCGGGCGGGGAATGGTTCGGTGATCGGGGGATGTGCACAGGGGCCGGAGGAGGCGCCGTCAGGGGCGGCGAAGGCGGCAGGCACGGCCTTTCGTGGCAAGCGGCGGGGCAGGCGTACGGCGACGGCGAGGAGTGAGGGAGGGTGACTGAGCTGCTGAGCGTTGCGCGGATTGCGCTGGTGGTGCTGCCGGCGGTCTCCGGCGCGGGCGCGGCGGAGTGGTCGGTGTGCTGGAGCGGGCCGGCGGAGGCGAGCGCGGCCGCAGAGGAGCTGGCGCGCTACGCCGGGATGGTGCTGGACCGTCCGATCGAGGTCGCCGGGCAGGAGCCGCCCGCCGAGGGGATGGTCTTCCTGGTGACCGACGCCGCCAACGCTCCCGCGGAGATAGCGGCGAAGCTCGATGGCCTGCGCCGGGATGCGTTCGCGATCGAGTATCCGGTGCAGTGGCAGGGGCGCGAGGTGTGCATGCTCGTCTCGCACGACCAGTTCGCCTGCGACTACCCGGTCTACGCGTTTCTGACGCGCTTCATGGACGTGCACTGGGTGGGGCCGGGCGAGCTGGGCGTGGTGTGGGAGAAGCGGCCCGACTGGCAGATCCCCGCGCGCATCAGCGTGGTCGAGAGCCCGGACTTCGAGATGCGCCTGTGGAGCGGGGATTCGTTCAGCAGCCGCGAGTGGCTGGCGCGCAGTTCGCGCATGGGCTTCCACCACGCGCTGGGGCATGTCTTTCACCCGGACAGGCATGGCGACACGCCGGAGGTCTACCCGCTGGTGGGCGGGGAGCGATACATCCCCGAGCCGGCCAACGGCCCGCGCGCGCTCAGCGGCTGGCAGCCATGCACGTCGAACCCGAAGTCGATCGAGATTGCGACCAACTACGTGCTCGAGACGCTGGCGAACAACCCGCGGTTGATCAGCGCGAGCCTGGCGGTCAATGACGGCGCGGGGAATGAGTGCGAGTGCGAGAGCTGCCGGGCGCTGGACGGCCCGGACGCCTATGCGCCGGGGCGGCGGCCCAGGCTGTCGGATCGGTTCTTCCACTTCTACAACGCGGTCATCGAGCGGGCGCTGGAGGTCAACGCCGAGGCGAACATCGGGGTGCTGGGCTACGGCGTGGTATCGACGCCGCCGACGCGGGTGCGCGTCAACCCGCGCATCCACGTCTTCAAGGTGCAGCCGGATGTGGCGACGCTGCGGGCGTGGGCGGCCACCGGCGCGACTCCGGCGATGTACCTGTGGCTGTGGGACGGCGGCTTCCTGACCGTGCAGCCGGACCTGCACCTGCTGGGCGAGCTGGTGCGCGCCGGGCATGAGTTGGGCGCCATCGGCTTCTACTCCGAGATCAAGGCGCACTGGATCATCAGCGCGCCCAAGTTCTACGTACTCGCGCACCTGCTGTGGGACAGCTCGCGCGATGTCGATGAGCTGCTCGACGAGTACCTGGGCCTCGCCTATGGAGAGAGCGCGTTGCGGTACGTGCGCGCGTACTTCGACCGCTGGTATGAGATCTACCGGCGGCGGCCGGCGGAGATGCTCTATCAGAACTCCTACGGCTGGCGCGATGCGCGGCACCTGCAGTGGATCCGGCGCGATGACCTGGCGGCCATGGACGACATGCTGGCGCAGGCGCGCCTGGCTGAGCTGACCGACGATCAGCGCGCGCGCCTGGACTACCTGCGCACCTGGCACCGGCTGATGCGGCTCAACGCCGAGCAGTACCTGGTCTCGCAGGAGCTGGGCGACCCGGCGTGGGTGGCGGCGCACAGCCCCGAGCGCGTGCTCGGCACCATCGAGGACAGCCTGCACCTGACCCCGGACTTCAACCGCATCTGGCACAACCAGGTGACCACCGACAGCAGCGGCTGGCTGCTCGACGCGAGCGCGCAGAAGGCCCCAGAGGCGTACTGGACGAGCTTCTTCGCGCAACTGCGCACCATGGTGGACAGCGGCCACGAGAGCGCGATCGACGATGCGCTGGAGGCGATGAGCGAGCGCGTGCTCGCCGAGGGCGACACCGATGCGGCCGTCGCGTGGTGGCGGGAGCGCATGGACGAGCGCCCCGCACTGGAGCGCTACATCGGCCCGGAGATCAACCGCCTGCGCGGCGTCGAACCCGAGA
>JALGUJ010000066.1 GCA_029820945.1 Candidatus Zipacnadia bacterium
CCGGGCCTGCGGGGAGAGGGCTCGCCGACCGCGGAGGAGATGCTGGCGTTCTGGCGCGACACCCCCGGCTGGGGGACGGAGACGATGTCGGGGATTCAGGTAGACGAGTACGGGCGGGGGTTCGGCAACGAGAAACTCATCGCCACCGCGCGGTCCGTGGCGAAGGTCTCCGAGGATCCCGAGTTCGCCGGGCGCATGTGGATACCGTTCGTGGGGCGCATGTACGGGACGGACGTGGCCGATCTGTTCATGAAGACCACGCTGGCCGCAGGCTGGCCGTTCTCGATCGAGCGCTACATCGGGGAGCTGCCTACCGAAGCCGAGGACCGGGAGCAGATCGGGGCGCTGCTGGCGGGCGAAGCCGAGGGTTGGGAGGGTGCGCTGCCCGGCAGTCTGCGGCGCGCCATCATGACCATTATGTACGCCTACCTCCCCTACTGCACCACGAACCGCTGCCCAACCGCCGACTTCCGCGTGCACCTGCAGATGCAGATGCAGGTGCTGGCCACCGACCCGGCCTGGTTCGGCCTGTGGGGAGTGCAGCCTTACCGCGCCAACTACGTGAATGCGGAGATACTCAACGTCATGGGCGCGCTGCTGCGGCACTACTGCATAGAGGGCAACACCGAGCCGCTGCTGAGCGACCCCTACGAGCTGAGGCACGTGCAGAACCCCGACTTCGAGCAGGGCACGGAGCACTGGCAGGTGAGCCCGGCCGAGCAGGGGAGCATCACCACCGGGGAGTTCGGCGGCTACGGAACGCTGCAGGGCAGGTATCCCTGGGCGGGCATCGGGGAGACCTTCCTGGTCATGACGCGCAGCGCCGCGCGGCCCAACGTCGCCGGCCAGCCGATCGTGGACCTGGAGCCGGGGCGGCTCTACTCGCTGAAGCTCATCACCGCCGACCACCAGGACCTGCTGGCGGGACGGTCCCGGGAAGCCCCCTGCGCGGTGAGCGTCACAGTCGAGGGCGCCGACGTGCAGGAGGGCGGATTCTCCTACCCGTTCTTCAGTGCGCGCGGCCCGAAGCCCTTCACGCGTGAGCACCCATTCTACATGACCTACCACTACCTGCAGTTCCGCGCCACGGGCTCCACGGCGCGCCTGACGCTCAGCGACTGGCGGAGCCCCACCGAGCCGGGCGGGCCCGCGGGGCAGGAGACCATGTTCAGCTTCGTCGAGATCCAGCCGGTGTTCGAGGGGTGAACGGAGAGACCACGACCATGGCCAACGTCCTCGCCGTGCTCACAAGCGGGCGTCGCAGCGGCTTCACCTCCCGGCTTCTGGACGCCGCGGCCGAGGGCGCCGGATCGATCCAGGGCGTGCGGGTGGACGTGGTTCACACGCATGGCTTCAGCTTCGGGCCCTGCGTGAGCTGCTTCGAGTGCGTGCGCGAGCCCGAGAGCGCCTGCATCCTCGATGACGACATGGGGCGCAGGGGCGAAGGCGCGCTCTACCGGCGCATTGCCGCCGCCAACGCGCTGCTCATCGGCGACGCGGTGCACAACTGGAGCCCGTCGGCCTCCGCGCGCCTCTTCATCGAGAGGTGCTATCCGTTCCTATGGAATGGGGCGCTCAAGGGGATGCCCTCGGCGACCGTGTCGTGCGCAAGCAATCAGGGCATGCAGCGACTCGCGCGAGCGGAGCTGTGCAAGTGGCTGTTCGGCTTCCGTACCCGCTACGTCGGCGGGGTCGCTGCACACGTGGCCTACTTCAACCGGGCCGGGCAGCAGGCCCGCGAGGTCGGCGCGGCGCTCGGCCGGGCCGCCCTGGCTGATGCGGAGGAGGGGCGGCGGGCCTGGGACGACCCCGAGTGCTTCGAGTACTACGTGCGGCACGCCCCCTGGGACCCCCTTGACTGCTACATCGAGAACCTCACCGACGGCACCCTCGATCCGGGCGCGTCGGTCATGGTCCAGGCCCTCGCCGCAGGAACGTTCGACAATGCCGAGGCCCGCGAGCTGCTCGAGATGGCGCAAAGCCAGTTCGTGCATACCTTCGAGCTCTACCAGGCCGGTGACCGGGCCGGCGCGGCCCGCTCACTGGCCGAGGCGAGCGCCTACTGGACCCACGCGACGTGGCTGGAGTTCCTGGAGCCGGACGTCATCGGGACAGCACAGCCCCAGGCCTACCGACCGCTCCCCGCAACGGGCGATGGCCCGAAGGAGCAGGGGCCCCGCTGAGCGGCCGCACACCAAGCGGATGTCCCCGGCCCATGGTACTCAGCCAGCGGTGCCGGCGATGGGTGGGAGTGATGGCAATGTCGCGCACGCCCTGTTTGCTGCGCACGGTCCTGCTGGTCGGCGCGGCTCTCGCGCAGATCCCGGCGGCGGAAGCCGCGGAGCCCGACCTCACGTGGTCTCCCGAACCCTTCGCGTTCGAGCCGGCAGGCACCGTCCGCTACATCGACTTCGAGGGCGGTGACGACGCTGCCCCGGGCACAAAGGAGCGGCCCTGGCAGCATCATCCGTGGGACCCAAACGCGGCCGGCAACGCCGCCCGCGCCGGCGGCATCGACACCTACTGCTTCAAGCAGGGCGTCGTGTACCGCGGCACGCTCGTGGCACAGCAGTCCGGCACGCCGGGCCGCCCGATCCGGCTGACCGTTGATCCCGCCTGGGGCACGGGCGAAGCAGGACTCTACGGGTCGGTGAGGATCGAGGACGGGTGGCGGCGCTGCAGCGATGTGGACGCCCCGAATATCCCGGAGCCGGGCCGGAGCAAGACCTGGTACGTCGATCTTGACGGCAGCTTCGTCCCGCGTCTGCTGTGCGAGGTCCGCGGCGGCGCGGTCACGCGTATCCCCATCGCGCGCACGCCCAACTGGGAGATCGCCAACCCCGACGACCCGCGCAGCCAGTGGTGGGAACTGACCGGCCGCATCCTCGAAGTCAAGGTGTCGGTGGACCGGACCGAGGGCTTTGCCGAGGGAGACACGATCACAGGCACGGGCCGGTGGGACGATCGCGATGAGAACCGGGACAACATCGCCGCCGGCCGCAATGTCGTCACCGACGTCGGCAAGGACTACATCAGGATCGACTCGCGGGCGTGGCGCAAGGGCGAGATCCAGAGGGGCGCTACCATCACCAACGGACGGGCGACGGCCACGGTCACGGGGATCTCATCGACCTGGGAGAACTTCGCCCGCTTCGTGGACGACGTGCACCTGCGCCCCGAAGATGCCGGCGGCTACGCCGGCGCCACCATGTGGGTCGAAGGCTCGAACATGGCCATGCCCCAGCCGCGCCATGTCCTCTCGTACCATCCCGACGAGCACGCCGTCCGTGCCTGGTCGGGCTCCATCGAGAGTGGGCCGAGGACCTACTGCCGCTACTACCTCGAGGGCCTGCCGCGCTTCCTCGACAGTCCCGGCGAGTGGTGCTTCGTCGAGGAGGGCCCCCACGCCGGGCGGCTGTACCTCCGCCTGGCCGATGACCGCGACCCGAACGAGTCCACGATCGAGGTGGCGAAGGAGACCATCCTCATCGACATCCGCAACCAGAGCCACATCGACATATCCGGGCTCGATCTGCGCTACGTCAACCCCGTGGACCCATCCTGGACCTCGCGCCCGCCTCTCGGCCGTCCCTACGCGGCCACCATTCACCTGCTGGGCAACTGCTCGCACATCGGCATCCACCACTGCCGCCTCTCCCACGTCGCCTCGGGGATCACGGGAATGCCGGAGAAGGACGGCGACATCTTCGATCGCATCAGCGTGCGCGACAACGATCTGTACGACGTGGGCGGCAGCGGCATCTACTTCTCCCCCCGTCACCACTGGCTGCTTGTCGCCAAGGCCAAGACCCGCTCCATTCACATCGAGGTGCTGCGGAACCGCCTCCGCAACGTGGGCAGCCGGGTGATCGAGCCCAAGTCCAGGGGCCACGACACCATCAGCATCCAGCAGGGCGAGATGGTCGAGGTGGCCGGGAACATCGTGGACCGCTCGTGGGGAGTCGGCATCTGGGTCTATGGCGGCGGGGACTTCCGCACGGGCTTCGTCAGCCGGCCGCTGATACGCAACCGCATTCACCACAACAAGGTCACCAACAGCCTGCTCAGCCGGCAGGACTACGGCGGGATCGCGTCCTGGCAGATCGGTCCGAGCTACGTCTACAACAACATCTCGGGCAATCCCGTGGGGTACAAGCACGTGCACTGGCGGCGCTTCCAGACCGGGGAGTGGGAGCTGGGCCCCACCCGCCGGGAGAACTGGCATCGCCGGAGCTGTTACGGCATCGGCATCTACCTGGACGGCCAGTACAAGGGCTACGTCTTCAACAACATCGTGTGGGGCAACAACAACAACGTCAACGACCCCATCTACAACGCCTGCGCCTTCAATGAGGCCCAGGGGTTCATGAACACGGTGTTCAACAACACCTTCCACCGGTTCGGCGTGGGACTGCACAAGGGCATGCTCCAGCACAATCGGTGCTTTTACCTCGGCAACCTGATGCTCGACATCGGCAACTACTTCATCCGCCACGAGCCGACCGATGAGGGCCTGGAGTACACCACTCTCGCCTACGCCGGGAACGTCTGCCACGGAGAGCCCTTCAGGTTCGGAAGGATCGGCGGACTTGATGCCGAGGAGAACACCTTCGCGACATTGCAGGACTGGCGGCGCGCCATCGAGGCGCGGGGCGTCATGGTCGCCGGCACCGGAGTGCACGTGACGGCGCCTCAGGTCAGGGATGCCGATGGCCGCGACTTCCGCCTGCGGGCGGACTCGGCCGCCATCGACGGCGGCGCGAAGGTCTTCGTCCCGTGGTCCCTCTACGCCGTCGTCGGCGAGTGGGGCTTCTACGAGAACCGGGCGGAGCCCGCCCTCATCCTCGGCGAGAACCTGAATATGAACGAGGAGTGGGTCAGCCGGTCCATGTTCCAGGACATCCCGCGCAACGACCTGACCGGCCATGGCATTGACGACTCCAACTTCACGCCCGGCACGCTGGAGAACTGGGTCGATGGAGCACTGCAGCTCAACGGCGTGGACGAATACTGCTCGCTGGCCGACTCGGAGCTGCGGGCGGACTACACATGGCACGACCGAACGCATGGCACCACAGGCACCTTCCCCGGCGAAAAGCGTGTGACCGTGGATATGGATACGAACCGCTTCCTCATCGAGGTGGTGCTCAGGGCCGTCCCGGGGGCGACGGGAGGCATCGTCAGCAAGCGCGCCGAGCGCGGCTACGAGCTGAGGCTGGCGGACGACGGGCATGCCGTCATGAGCCTGGACTTCGGAGCAAGCGACTGCTCCCGCACGAGCGCGACGCCGATCGCGGACGGGCAGTGGCATCACCTCATCGCCGAGGTGGATCGCCGCCGGCCGGAGGGCATCAACGTCTACGTCGATGGCGCGGTGTCAAACGGTGAGTGGACCGGCGCGATGGTGGCCGACACGTCCCTCTCCAACGGAGCCGACTTCGTGGTGGGCAGGACGCAGCCGCAGGCAGGCGGCGAGCCCGAGGAGTTCTTCGCCGGCCAGCTCGACTTTCTCAGGGTCTCGCGGGGCACACTCGCCGACGCCGAGACGACCATCGACGAGCTCTACCGGTGGGAGTTCGACGGCCCTGCGCTCAGGGACTTCCTCGGCAATTCGCCGCACGGCGCAGGGCGGGACGCCGGCGCCGTCGAGTGGGTACCGCCGGACTGATGTCGCGAGCTCAGGTCACCGCACCCCTGGTGGCGGTTGCAGGGCCGGCCTACCCGGCTGCCCTGATCTCGTCGGCGGACAAAGAATCACCGAGATGCAGCGCCGCGCCTCGGACAGGACCGGCGGCCGATGCTCGGGAATAGGACATGGCCCGACGGCGCTCAACGTGCGAACCGACGATGACAGGAGATGATGACCCGTGCGAGCGGCGAGACTGCATGCCGCGAGAGACGTGCGCATTGACGAGATAGCAACGCCCGAGGCCGGGCCCGGCGAGGTGCTGGTGCGCGTCCGCGCGGTGGCCATCTGCCCCTCCGACCTGCGCCTGTACCAGGATGGGCACGCCAGCGGCGTCGTGCCGGACCACCCCATGATCCAGGGCCACGAGTTCTCGGGCGAGGTAGCCGCGCTGGGCGAGGGAGTCGAGGGCCCTCCGGTCGGCACACGGGTGGCGATCGAGCCGAGCTGGCACTGCGGTAAATGCGACCTGTGCCGCGCCGGGTACCAAAACCTGTGCCGCAATGTCATCTTCCCGAGCTTCCCACAGCGGGATGGCGCGCTGGCCGAGTACATCGCCTGCCCCGACTTCAGCGTCGGTGTGCTGCCCGATAGCGTCGGTTTCATCGAGGGCGCCCTGATCGAGCCGCTGGGCGTGGGGATCCACGCGGTCCGGCTCTCTGAGGCGACGCCGGCCGATCGCATCGCCGTGCTCGGAGCGGGGACCATCGGCATGTCCGTGATGTTGGTGCTCAAGGCGCGGGGCGTCGAGCAGATCGCGCTGGCCGAGCCCATCGAGGGGCGGCAGGAGTGGCCGCGCGAGCTCGGCGTAGACCCGATCGCGGCCTCGCACCAGGAGCTGCTCGATGACGAGGTCGAGGCCGACATCGTCTTCGAGTGCTCCGGCAACAACGAGGCGGTCGAGCAGGCAATGCGACTCGCGCGGCCCGCCGGACGCGTGGTCGTGGTCGGCATCCCGCACCCCGACGAGGTCACCTTCGACTCAACCGTCCCGCGCCGCCGCGAGCTGACGGTGGTCTTCTCGCGCCGCTCGCGAGACACGCTGGAGGAGGGCATCGAGCTGATCGCCACCGGCGCGGTGGACATGGCCTCCCTCCCGGTGCGCATGTACTCACTCGAGCAGACCGCCGAGGCCATGGAGGCGACCGCCTCCCGCCCCGGCGACATGCTCCGGGCCGTGGTCGAGCCGTGAGGCGCCGCCTACCACGGGCGCCGACTCGCGTCAGTCTTCCCTGAGGATCAGCCAGACGTCCCCGCGCGAGTCGGTGCCCCCGCGCGACGCCAGTTGGCCCTCGATCTCCCAGGTCGCGTCCGGGCGGTAGTCCTCGATGCGCAGGCGGTAGAGGTTATTGCGGCTCCCGCCGCCCGCCCAGCCGGCGTGCTCGTCCACGCCGACCGGCTCGCCATCGGCCAGCAGCGCGGTGCGAGCGATGTTCACGCCGTGCGCGCCGCGCGTGTACTCCCACTCGATGAGCAGCTCTCCGGGGCCGGCGACGTGCTCAGAGATGTCGTAGCGGAGGACGGCGCCGTCTTCGCTCATCTGCCCCGGCTCCCAGGTCCCGATCCTGATGTACCGCCCCGAGATGAAGCCGAACTCCGAGCCATCGCGCAGCTCCGCCCGCTCGCCCGCGCGCAGCGCCGCCGCCAGCCCGTCAAGCTCATCCGCCAGCGCCACGACCTCCTCGCGCAGCGCCCGGATGCGCTCGACGTCCTGCATGGCCGCACCCACCTGTCGTGTGGCCTGCAGGTAGCTATCCTCGGCGGCCTGCAGCGGGCCGGCCAGCGACCGCACCCGCTTCGCCGCGCGGCCGACGCGCGCGGCCGCCGTCTGCGGGTGGTCGGGCACGGCCGCCAGCGCCGCGGCGTAGTCGTCCGACGCCTCCCGCATCACCACCAGCTTCCGCGCGGCCTGCCGATACATGTCGAAGGCCAGCTCAGCATACGGGAGCAGATCGGTATTGCGCGTCGCGTCTCGCTTGAACTCGCGCAGGCGGCCGATGGCGGCGTCATTCGCCTCGATGATCGCCGGCGCCGCCTCGGCCGGTCGCGGGTCCTTGAGCGCCCAGTCGCGCAATGCCCGCCGCGGCGACGCCCACCACACCTGCGTGAGCATGCGCGAGTCGTAGCAGATCGCCGCCGCACCATCCCGCGGCCACGGCTCGATGAGCGTCTCATGCAGCCGCTCCCCCGCGTCCTCCGAGCGCATGCCGAACCAGTGCTGGGCGTAGCTGCGCTCGAAGTCGCCCAGCGGTGCGCGGCCCAGCGACCACGCGCACTCCGCGGCGTAGAACATGCCCGGCAGCGAGTTGGTCACGATGCCACCGTGCCGCCACTCCCACGTGGTCGTCATGCAGCCGCCCACGCCGCGCTCGTGCCCCGCGCGCAGGAAGCCGCGGATCCCGCGCCACGTCGTGCGGTAGTCCGGCCAGATGCGCGAGAAGCACACCACCGCCGGTGACACCCACACGTCCCGGAAGCCCAGCTCCTGGTAGCGCTGGATCTGCGGATACCGGCTCGGCCCGTGGTAGATCCACTCCGTCGGGATGCAGTCCGTGTCGAGCAGCTTGATGCCGTCGATCGTCAGCCCCACGTGCGACGGCCAGAAGAGCATCGTGCGCCCGTGCTTCTCGCACAGCTCCCTGAGCCGGTTCATGTGCTCGGCGTAGAGTGCCTCCACGCCGTCCTCCTCGACTCGCGCCCGGCAGGCCTCGCACTTCCCGAAGCCGCTCTCGAACTCGTCCCCGCCGACGTGGATGTACTCCGAGTGCGGGAACTGCTCCGCCAGCTCGCCGTAGACGGTGTCGAGGAACTCCCACGTCTGCGGCTGGCTGGTGCAGAATACCCAGGAGCCGCCCGCCTCGCGCAGCTCCGCCAGCTCCTCGTGCCGCAACACGGCCGAGGCGTGCCCCAGCGACTCGAACTGCGGCACGAGCTGCACGTGATACCGGTGCGCGTACTCCGACAGCTCTCGCGCCTTCTCAGGCGTGAAGGTGCCCTCGCGTCCCAGGTAGGGATAGGCCTCAAAGCGGTAGTCGTCCTCGCCGTAGACCTCCAGCATGTTGAGCTTGCAGCGGCCCAGTTCGCGGATGAGGCGCCGCCACCACTCGACCTCGACCGTCTGCCCGCGCGCGACGTCGTACTGCAGCCCGCGCACCGGGTAGCTCGGCCAGTCCGCGACCTGGCAGCACGGCAGGCGCCCGTCCGGGCCAACGAGCTGGGCGATGGTCTGCGCCCCGTAGAAGACGCCCTCGGCATCGCGCGCCCACACTCGCGCCACGTCGCCCACGGTCGCGATATACGCGCCCTCCGGGCTCTCGCGCAGCGTCACGCTTAGATCCCCGGCGGCGTCGGTCAGACTCTCGACTCGCTGCAGCATGATGTCGCCATCAGCGGCGCCCGCGCCTGGGGCGATCCGCGGCCGCAGCCCGCAACGCTCCGCGATCTGCTCCGCAAGATCCTCCGCCGCGAACCGGTCGCCCTCGCCGGCTCCCTCGAGGACGATGCGGCTCTCCGCGCTCAGTGCCAGTGAGCCGTCGCCGAGCGTGATGTCCTGCGGCATCGGGATGAGCGCGATGCCACGCTCGCGCATCTGCGCCAGCGCCTCCATCAGCCGCCGCAGCTCCGGGGTCGCGCGCACCACCGAGGCGGTGATCTCGCGCCTCCCGGGGTTGTGCCGGTAGACCGTCCAGCCGTCGCCCTCGACGATGCCGGCCGCGAAGATGTCGATGTATCCCTGCGCCAGGTGCTGCTCGGTCAGTGCATCGGTGATGTCGATCGGCCTGCGGTTGCTCGCGTTCCAGTCGTCGCCGACCGGGATGACCGGGCCCTCGTGGATCACCGGCCCGTCCTCAGCGTCGCGCCTGAGGATGAGCCGGTAGGAGCTGCCCCGCCCGCTGAAGCCGACGATGTTGCCCAGGTTCAGCGCGTAGGCCAGCGGCATCTGCTCGGGCACCGGGAAGCGCAGGTGCACCCATGTGCCGGACTCGATGATGCCCGCATGTCCCTCGCCCATGGGCGTCGGCTCGATCGCCGGCTGCTGCTCGCCCATGTCGGAGTGCGGCGCGGGTGGCACCTGGCCGCTCGCGGGGAGCGCCGCCACGATCGCGATCACGACCACCACTGTCGGCGAGCAGGAGCAGCGCACGGTCGCCACCTCCGGACCCGTGGGCATCGTCTCGTGTGTGGGCGCAGCGGCATGGCTCAGGTGCGCGGTGGTAGCCCCCGATTCCTTCTGCGCCCCGGCTGCGAGGCTACAAGGGCATGGCCGACGGGCCGATCTACCGGTGGGCCGCCGCGCCGCCATGGGGGGCGCAGGGCAATAGCAGCGACTGTCAACCGCTACGGGCATCAACGACCACTCGAACCGGACACTCCCAGCTTGCCGGCAACCGGACATTGCTATCTTGCTCAGAACCGGACATTTCTACTTTGCCTTGACAACAACGCTCAACACCCCTTGCACAAAATGCCCGGGTGTGCTATGCTGCAGATAGTGGAATGCGGCATAAGCCGCTCGCAGCATCGTTGTTCGAGTCGCTGGTGGGCTTGTCTCCTGGCGGGCGAGCAGGGATACTACGAAGAAAGCAGTACGGAGGCAAGACGCATGGCGACTGGAACAGTCAAGTGGTTCGACGACGCAAAGGGCTTCGGCTTCATTGAGCGCGAGGAGGGCGAGGACGTATTCGTCCATTACTCCGCCGTCGAGGGCGAGGGCTATAAGAGCCTCGCCGAGGGGTCGAAGGTCGAGTTCGACGTCGAAGAGGACCCGAAGGGCCCTCGCGCCGCGAACGTGAAGGTGACGGACGCCGCGCCCGCGGCCGATGCACCTGACATGTGGTAGCGGAGGACAAGTCAGTCGAACCAAGCGCTCGGCCACGCGGCCGGGCGCTTTTTCAGTTGAGGGCACTGCCGGTACAGCGTGGGCCGGCGCAGGGACTCGACCACAGGGGCCGAAGGGCCGCGGCGCGGCGCGGGGAAACTGCCTCTTGGCGAGGCACCACGGACCAACGGGGCGCGCACCCATGCGCATTGGAGCGATGCTGCTGGCCGCGGCGCTGATGGCCGGGCTCACAGGGCGAGCGTGGGGCCAGGAGGACAATCGGGCGCCGAACCCCGGCTTCGAGCAGGCCGCCGATGGCCTGCCCGCGGGCTGGTCACCTTCCGTGATCGGCGGCGACTGCGCCCTGATCCGCCTCCAGTACATCGACCGCCCCCGCGGGGGCAAGTGCGTGACCATCGACTCGCGCGACCCCGAGGCCAAGGCCGGGTGGTCCGCCGCCGAGCCCATCGCGGTGGTGCCCGGGCAGCAGGTAACGGTGCGCGCGCAGGTGAGGCTCGACGGCCTGCAGCCCGGTCCCGGCGGCGGCGACGGCTTCGTCGTCACCTGCCACTTCTACGATCGCACCTCTTACCTGAGCTGGTCGCGGTCGCCCGGGCTGATGCGTTCGCAGGACTGGGCGACCGAGGAGTTCCAGTGTCGTGTGCCCGACGGCGCGTCCTCGCTCGTGCTGGGCGTCCGGCTGTCCCGCTGCACCGGCCACGCACTGGTGGACGACGTAGCCCTCTACACCGAGGCCCCCGAGCGGGCGCCCGAGGCCGAGCGCTACGGCCTGCAACCGGGCGAGCCCGCCGCGACCCTCAGCGTGGCCATGCTCACCGGGGCGGGCCTCGAGCGCTCGCGCCAGCTCATCGACCTGCTGAACCGCGAGGGCATCGCGGCCGTCGCCGAGGACTCCCTAACGGTCGAGCGTTTCCCGGCGGAGGCCGCGGCTCTGCGCGAGTTCGCGTGCGTGCTCGTCGGCGCGCTCAACGCCGAGACCGGCGCGGGGCTGCTGAGTGCCGCGCAGACCGCGGCGATCCTGCAGTACACGCGCGACGGCGGCGGCCTCGTGGCCTGCGCGCCGGCGGTCGCCGGCACGCCCCTGGCGCAGTGCTTCGCCGCGCAGATCGGCGAGCCGGTGCGCGGCTGGCACTTCATCCCCGAGACCGCCGACGCCTCGCACCCCATCCTCGCCGACGTCATCACCCCCTGGCCGGGCTTCGGCTCGAAGCCGCAGGAGAGCACCTGCTACCATGTGCAGGCGCAGGACGAGGCGCATCTGCTCGCGATGGTGCCGGAGGAGGTGGCCGGGCCGGGCGTGCCCTTCCTGCTGTGCAACGACTTCGGCGACGGCCGCGCGGTCCTCATGAACTCCTCGTGGGTCGGGCAGATGGCCTCGGAGTTCGTGACCTGGCTCTACGCGCCGCGGCTGCTCGCCCAGATGGTGCGGTGGGCGGCGGCGATGCAGCCGCTGCCGGCCGCCGCGAAGACGCCGCTGCCCGACCCGCATGAGCCCGTCCCCTACGGCGGCCGCTGGCACGGGGCGACCGCCGCCCCAGAGCCGCCCGCGCTTGATCCGTCGGCTTTGCCGGAGGAGACGCTGCGTCTGGACGAGCTGGCGCCGCGCGAACCTGTCGAGCAGCCGATCGGGCCGGCTCCAGAGATCAACGAGGCCGACGGGGCCACGGAGGTCCGCTTCGGCAACGGCGTCCGGCTGGTCATGCACCACGCCGCGCAGGTCGAGCTGTGGGCGCCGGACGGCACGCGCCTCACGGCCGAGCCCGACGACGAGCGCCCGCTCATCGTCACCTCCGGGACCGAGCCCACTGAGCTGGTGACGGACCTGGAGGCCGGGGCCTCCGAGCCGCAGATCTTCCGCGCGCCCATCGACGAGGGGCGCCTGCTCGGGGAGCGCTGTGAGTACCGTGATTGCCGCCCGGGCGCCGGCGGCGGCGTGACCTTCGTCTTCCGCCTCGAGACCGGCGGAAAGCCCGCCACGCTGCGCTGGAGCTTCCTGCCGCGCAGCGTGCAGATCGAGGGGCGAAGCTGGCACGGCGTGGGCGACCGCTACGAGATCGACAGCGGCGAGCACTTCATCGACAGCGTCGTGGGCCGCTACCCCTGGCGGATCGGCGAGACCGTGACCGACGACCGCACGATGCGCCTGGCCTGCTACTCGCGGCCACGCGGCTGGTACGAGATGCCCATCGACATCAGCGCCGCCTCGGACCCGCACAACGCATGGAGCTTCTTCGCCAGCGGCCAGCCCTTCCACGTGCTCGGCGGCGCGGAGGGCACACTGCTGCTCTACTACGACCAGCCCACTCTCGTCCGCGCGCGGGCGCTGACC
Source organism: Candidatus Zipacnadia bacterium (assembly GCA_029820945.1). GTDB lineage: Bacteria > Armatimonadota > Zipacnadia > Zipacnadales > UBA5352 > JALGUJ01. The sequence continues at coordinate 12,856 of JALGUJ010000066.1, forward strand.
AGGGCGGGGCGCGATGCCGTCTACTTCGACAACCGCGTGGTCATCGGCCGCCGCCGCGGCACGCTCGCCACACCCCGCCAGTGGATGCTCTTCTGCGCCGACCTCCCGCTTACGCCCAACACGTGGATGCAGGCGTACGACCACGTCCGGCACGAGTACGAGGCGAGGTTCGGCGTGTCTCAGTCGCGGCCACTCCCGTGCGGGCAGATGCGCATGGAGTCGCTCGGCACCAGAGGGCGCTTCCGCGGCCGCACAGTCCGGATGCAGGCCGACCTCGACCTGCGGGAGATCGCCGACTGGTTCCTCCCACTCGCGGCTGAGCGGGGCATCCGCCGCGTGGACGTGGGCACCATCGCCAACCCTGAGCACCCGCTGGACCCCGAGGCCCAGCCCGAGCATGCCGCGGCGGCGCGCTACCTCTTCGATCAGGCACACTCGCTGGGCATCCAGGCGCTCGTCTACTGGCGCACCAGCTACTGGAACCAGCACGCCCGGCTGGTGGTCGAGCACCCAGAGTGGTGGAACCGCACCCGCGCGGGCGAGCCACTGACCGGCTTCGGCAACCTGGTGAACCTGAGCCTGCGCTCCGGATGGTACGAGTGGTCACGCGACCGGCTGATCGACCTGCGGAAGACCATCGGCATCGACGGCGTCTGGTTCGACACGCTTACCGCCGGCATGGACGCCATCAACTACGCCGAGGAGCAGCCCCAGCCGGCGGTGCCGCGCGGCATCGAGTACTTCCGGGAGCTGCGCGACGCGGGCCTGGACTTCTGGGTCGAGGGCATGCACCCGCTGGCGCTGGACTCGTATTGGTACCGCCATGAGAAGTACGCGCCCTTCGAGGGCCACGAGTTCTGCCTCTTCGAGTCCAGCCTCTACGCCGACGGCACTGACAGCCTGATCTACCTCGACCCCTTCCGCCTGGTTGCCTTCCGCGCCCCGATGATGGCGGATCTGACGGAGCTGGCCGTGGCCCAGGACCCAATCACCCGCCGCCAGGCGCGCTGCAACCGCATCTTCAACGCCGCCGACCAGGCGTTGGGTGAGGTGCTGGCCATACGCAGCACCGGCTTCGGCAGCGTGTGGTTCGGCACGCGCGGCTACGCGGTCTTCGCCTTGGAGGACCACCGCGTAACCATCGACGGCCTCGGCGGCGACGGCTGGCAGGTAGCCATCCCGGAGGGGCGGGGGGGCAGCCTCACATGCCGGGGCGTGCGCGCCACCGGCCACCTGCTCTCCGGCGAGGTGGCGATCATCACCCGCCGGGCCGATTGACGCTGGTGCCGACCGGGCGCGCGTCGGCGTGATGACAGCCGCCGGAGTCACGACCGTGACGCCCTGACCGGAGGCGACGGCGGCGCAAGCGGCATCAGCAAATCAACGCGGACAGGGAGAAGTGGCAAACATGATGGCAAGAGCGGCTCGGCGACTTGTCATGGTCGTGGGCGGGAGCCTGCTGCTCCTGCTCCCTCTCACCCGCTGCATTGAGGCCGAGTTCATCGAGACCTCTCGCTTCAAGCAGGAGCGACCACCGCAGCGCACCATCGTCTATGCGCGGCGGGTACCGGCCGCGCCGCAGATCGACGGCATCCTCGACGAGCCCTGGTGGGAGGAGGCCACCGTCTCACCCACCTTCTTCTACGGCGGGAGTCGGCCCGCGGCCCACGCGACGTCACTGCGCGTGGCCTTCGACGACGACGCCCTGTACCTGGCCGCGGTCTGCGGGTTCAGCGACGCCTCCGCGCTCGAGAGAGACGTTCCGGCGGAGGTGCACGACGGCAACGTCTGGGGAGATGACTGCCTCGACCTCAAGCTCTCTCCGGACAGCGGCGGCACCGTTCTGCAGTTCCTGGCCAACGCAAACGCGGCGCGCGCTGAGTCCAGGAACGGAGATGCGCGATGGGACGCCGAGTGGACCTGCGCCTCGACCACAGGCGAGGACGCCTACCGCCTCGAGATGTCCATTCCGCTGGGCGAACTCGGCATCGATGACCTGCGGCCGGGAGCATCGCTGCTTCTCACCTGCGGTCGGTACGATCGCACGGCGGGACAGCTCATCACGGCCTTCGGTGAGCCCTACGGTGACGTGCTGAAGGCGGCGGAGCTCGTCCTCGGGACGCCGGAGGAGTACCAGGCGCGGCTCTCGGCGCTGCCGCTGACCCGTGATGCCCGGCTATCGCTCTACCTTGACCGCGACCGGTACCCCTCATTCCAGCGGCTGGCGACCGGCCGTGTGAGGGCGGCGGGCGGCAAGACGGGAGCGGAGATCCAGGGCACTCCCGCCATCGAGATCGCGCTCCTGCGCGCGGGCCGGGAGATCGACTCGGAGACGATCAGCCCCGTGGAGTCTCTGGTCCTCGACTTCGACTGGCGGCTGGAGGGCCTGCAGACGGGAGCCTACCAGATCGAGGCCCGCCTTCGCGACGATGATGGCACGTTCGCCACCGCCAATCGCGAGTTCGTGGTCGAGCAGGCGCCCGCTCTGGAATCGGGGCGGGTCGAGGTCACCGTGACTTCCGCGCCCGCGGATATGCCGGCGTGGCCCGTCACCTTCGGCGTCCCATTCCCCTGGGGCGCGCTGCAGTCCGATGGCAACATCCGCCTCCTCGACGAGGCCGGCCGCGAGGTGCCGGTGCAGGTGGCGACCACCGGCCGGTGGTCGAGGCGCGGGAGCCTGCGCTGGCTGCTGGTTGACTTCCTGCCGGCCGTCGGAGCCGGGTCGGACCGCTATACGATCGAGTATGGGCCCGACGTGCAGCGCGCCGCGGTCCCATCGCCCCTCATGGCCGAGGAGACCGACACGGAGATCACCGTCAACACCGGCCCGCTGCGCCTGGTCGTCACGCGCGCGGGCCCGGCGGGCATCGGACAGGTCTGGCTGGACGGCGATGGCGATGGCGAGTTCGCCGAGTCGGAGGTGGTGCTGAGCGCAGATGCCGACTCCGGCCCGTTCATGGTGGATGAGGCCGGGACGCGCTTCCTGGGATCGCGCGACGCCGAGGTGGAGGCCGTCCTCGAGGAATCCGGGCCGATCAAGGCATGTGTGCGTATCTCCGGCTGGCACGTGTCTGAAAACGGTGACAGGCTGGGCAAGTACATCCTGCGCATCTATGCCTACCGCGGACTGCCGTACCTGCGCGTGTTTCACACCTTCATCATCACCGCCGACTCCGACGAGGCCAGCTATCGCGACATCGGCCACCGCCTCCCCTTCCCGTGCCGTGACTACGTCCTGGGCACGCCTTCGGTCAGCACCGGCCGGGTGGTCGAGCCGGGAGCCTATCTGCTCCAGCGCGACGACCTGTGCTTCAAGGTCTACGACCAGGGGGACTTCAAGGAAGAGGGCGAGAAGTCCGAGGGCTGGGTGACGGTCGGCGCGCCGGGGCGCTTCCTGACGCTGGCTGTGAAGGACTTCTGGCAGCAGTTCCCCAAGGAGCTTGAGGTCACCCCCGACGCCCTCAACGTGCACTTCTGGCCGGCCCACGGCGAAGACCCGATTCGGACCGGCCCGAATCTGAGCATCCGCAATGTCTACCATCAGTGGTTCGTGCACGAAGGTCAGGTCCTCGACTTCACCGTCCCGGAGGAGGTGCTGGAGTACGTCAAGCAGGACAGCGAGCAGTACAACTACCCCCACGCGAAGCTCGCCAACGCCATCGGCCTGGCGAAGACGCACGAGATGCTGCTCTACTTCCACCCGCGCGACTGGGAAACGGCGCGCTCCCGAGAGGTGAACGCGGTCTTCCAGGATGCGCCCGCGGCCGTGGTGGAGCCATCGTGGGTCTGCGAGACGAAGGTCTTCGGCGAGATGCACCCGCGCGACCGCGACGGCTTCCCGCGGGTCGAGCGGGCGCTTGACGAGACGATCGACTGCATCATGCGCCATCGAGTCATGGACCGGGACTACGGCATGTTCAACTATGGCGACTCGCACCACAACTGGAACTGGGCGGAGCGCCGCTGGAGCCTGCACCGCATATGGCGCAACACGCATCACGGCTGGACGCGATGGCCGTGGCTGATGTACGCGCGAAGCGGGGAGAAGGCGCTGCTGGACTGGGCCGTCGCCAATGCCCGGCACGTCGCCGACGTAGATCACTGCCACTACACCACGAGCGACCTCGACGGCCTGCCATATCCGCGCGGGAAGACCGTCGGCGGCATCTGCGACTACAAGGGCTTCGTCCACTGGGCCTCGGGCGGCAGGCTGCAATACAACTCCGCCGCCGATGCGATGATCTGGCACTACTACCTGACCGGCGACCGGCGCAGCCTGACCACGGCGCTGGAGCACGGCGCCGCGCTGCTTGAGGACGGCAAGCCGCTGCCTCATCGCGAGGGATCCGGGCGCGCCACCAGCGCCGCCGCGCTGTACTTCCTCACCTGGGACAACGACTACCTGGAGTTCCTGGAACGTACCGTCCACACGCTTCTGAACACGCAACAGGAGGACGGCGGCTTCCCCCAGTGGGAGAACTTCGCCCCCTACCTACAACGGTACGTGGACCTGACGCGGAGCCGGCGTGCGATGGCGGCCATGGCACGCTGGGCCGACTGGATCGCCGAGCAGCCCAGCCCTCCCGGCGGCTACCATGCCAAGATCAACATCCTCGCCCATGCCTACCTGTACACCGGCGAGGAGAAGTACCTGCGCGCCGCCGCCTACGCCGTCTCCGAGTTCGTGGACCATGTCTACCGCGGACCTGACCCGCGTTACCGCGGCCAGTTCATCGTCCACCACACCAATCTCGATCAATCGTACTTCATGCAGGAGGTCCCGTACTACCTGACCGCAGTGGCCCGCCTGGGACACGAGCCCACACCGACCCACCCACGCCGCACCTCCATTCGGGCGCTGTCACGGGAGACGGTGCAGGACCAGGAGCGCTACGTCTTCCACGCGCGTCTCCGGCAGGCCGAGGACCAACCCTTTGAACTGAGCGTTGCCGTGCGCGGTTATGCCGGGGCGTCCTATGCTGCCGAGGTGGCCGGGATCGACGGGGGCGAGGCCGTCGGGGCCGAAGCGGCGCCTGAATACGACGAGCATGGCGCCACGATCCGGATCGCCGTCCCCGAAGACGGGCAACTCGAGTACGCGTTGCGCGTGTTCTGCGAGCAGAACTTCTTCGTCTCGGTCCCCATCACCGAGGCTCAGCCGGAACTGAAGGAGGTCTACCCGATCTTCCCGGCGGGCACGTGGATCGGGGACGGGTTCCGCTTCTTCTTCGACCTGCCCGCCGACGCACACGAGTTCGTCATGCGCTACAAGGGGCGCTCCTGGCCGCTCGAGTTCAACATCCACGATCCCGCCGGAGAGGTCGCCTCCACCGACGTGTGGATCGGCTCCACCGATCTGTCGGAACGCTCGCAACGCGTGCGGCTCCAGGGACGGCGGCCGACCGGCTGGTCCTTCAGCGTCAGCGGCTACGGCCAGGCCTGTCTGACCGGCTTCGACGCCTCTCCCGCGCCGGACGGTCACCGTCTCTACTTCGCGACCGGCCCGGAAAAGCTGTTCGCACCGTCCTGACGCGACCGCCGGGGCGTGGCGGCGGCCCCGGGCGTCAGAAGGGCCAGGCCGCCAGGCCGCCTTCAAGCATCTCCAGGTTGTCATAGCCGTTCGCGGCGAGAATCCTGCAGGCCGGCCAGGCTCGGAGGCTGGTCTTGCAGTAGATGACAACGCTCCTATCGCGCGGGATCTCCGCCGCCCGGGAGCGCAAGTCTCCCAGTGGGATCAACCGGCTGCCCGGGATGCCGCCCTCCTCAAGCTCACTGGGTGAGCGCACATCGAGGAGCATCAGGTCCTCCCCTGCTTCGAGGCGGTCGTGCAGCTCCACAGAGGTGACGCCCCGCACCAGGCCGTCGAGCTTGTTGCGCAGCACGTTGGCGCCGTGGATCAGTACATCCATGGCCTCAGAGTAAGGGGGGGCGTACGCCAGATCGAGATTCGCGACCTCATCGACGGTCATGCCGGCGGTCATGGCGGTGACGGCCACGTCGATGCGCTTGATGACCTCGCCCTCGCCGACGCCCTGGATGCCGACCAGTCGCCGCGTGGCCTTCTCGGCCACCAGCTTGAGGACAATGGTCTTGGCGCCGGGGTAGTAGTGCGGCTTGTCGGGGGCCGCTACAGTGGCCGAGGTGACCGGTATGCCCAACTCGCCGGCCTGCTCCACTGAGAGCCCGGCGCGCCCCACATTCCAGTCGAAGATCTTAAGAGCCGTCGTGCCCGCGACCCCGGGGAAGCGCTCGGCATGGCCCACCGCGTTGGAGCCGGCCACGCGCCCCTCCTTGTTCGCCACCGAGCCCAGCGGCAGGAAGCAGGGCGTGCCGCGGGTGAAGCACGATTTCTCGGCGCAATCGCCGGCGGCGTAGATGTTGGGGTCAGAGGTCTGCATGTACTCGTTGACGTGGATCCCCCCCGACGGGCCGATCAGCAGCCCGGCCCTGCGCGCCAGCTCCACATTAGGGCGAACCCCCACGCTTTCGAGCACCAACTGAGCCGGCGCATCGCCGCTGCTCGTGACCACCCTGCTGACCTTGCCGTTCTCGTCGCCCTCGATCCTCTCTACTCGGGAGGAAGTCAGAACTGTGACGCCCACCTCCCTCATGTGCTCCTCCACCAGGATGGCCATGTCGGCATCGAGCATGGGCAGGACGTGCGGCAGCATCTCCACGATAGCCACCGCGCTGCCGCACTCGGTTACGGCCTCGGTCATCTCCATCCCGATCAGGCCGCCTCCGATGATCACCACGTAGGGGCACTGCTCGGTGATCATCACTTCGCGGAATCGATCGGCGTCCTCGACCCGCTTGAGCTGGAGGACGTTCTCCAGGTCACTGCCGGGAATGGGCAGCTCTACGGGGTCGGTTCCGGTGGCGATGATGAGCCTGTCGTAGGGCAGGCGCTCCGTGGTTCCGGTCGGCAGATGCCGCACCTCCAACTCCTGGGCCTCGCGGTCTATCGCCACCGCCTCGGTCTTGTTGAGGACATTGATGTCCTTAACGTGGGCGAAGAACTCAGGATCGCGCAGGACGCCGATCGGTGTGGCCATCAGGTCGTTCCGATCCTCGACCATCCCGGAGATGTAGTAGGGCAGCCCGCAGCCCGCGTAGGAGAGCACCTCACCCTTCTCCACAATGGTGATCTCGGCATCGGGCGCCAGCCGGCGAGCTCGCGCCGCCGCCTTGGGCCCCGCCGCCACTCCGCCCACGACTACAATCCGCAGTGGTTCCGCCATGATCATGTCCTCCCGATGTCGCCGTGCATGTTGCGAAAGCCGTCGAGATGAGATGGGACGATCGTCGGCCCCCCGATCACATCCACGCCACGCATGCTGTTTCGCCGTCCGGTCGCCGCCTCCTGTGACTTCGTGCCTCCTTTAACAAGAAACCTCGGGGCCGGCTGCCCCCGTGGCCCCGGACGTGCCCATAGCGCTCCCCACTCGAGCGACTGAGCCGGGGGATGCCACCTCCTCGATGAAGGCCAGCCGAGCGGCGCGGGGACGCACACTTCGTGACGGCAGACACGGATGGGCCGGGGGCGGCAGCAGCGGATTCATGCCTTCTGGCACTCTATCAGCAGGTAGTCCGCTATCTCGTGCATCTTGATGTCGGCGAACCTGTGCTCGACCAGTAGCTCCACCCACTCCTCCCGCGACAGAGCCAGGAACGAGTGAAAGCCGTGCTGCAGAAACCCCTGTAACCCAACCAGGAAGTCGATGCAGAAGAACTTGCCCCCGGGCTTGAGCAGCCGATGCACAGCCTGGAGGCATTGGGGCTGATCGTCCATGCAGTGCACCGCCTGGCTCGAGACGATGCAGTCAAAGCGCTCGTCGGGCTCGTCGAGCCGCCGTATGTCGGCCTGCCGAAACTCGACATCTCCTCCCTGCTGACGCGCCTGCTCTCTGGCCTTCTCGATGCTGTCCTTGGAGTAGTCGAAGCAGGCCGAGTCGATGCCCATGACCCGGAAGCCACGCGCCGCCAGCCTCAGCGCCAGGAAGCCCTGCCCCGTCCCCACGTCAAGCACGTAGCTGTCGGCTGAGGCGGGTCCCAGCAGCTCGACCAGCCTGTCAGCCGCTCGCTCCTTGCCGTTCGAGTCCTGCTCCTTCCCCTCCTCGTAGGCGGCGAGTGCCTCCCTGCCCCGGTCGGTGATGCGCCACCTGCGCCCGCGCTTTGGCGGCTGCACTAACCCATCGCGGGCGAGACCATCCAGTACCGTGTCCACCTCGCTGCTGGCCGGCCACAACACCCCGTTTGAGCGGTAGGAGCGATTGCCGGAGCTGCGCTCCTTGATCTCCTGAACCATCTCCGGCCTGCTGCGTCGCTTCTCTGAGAGCAGAAACAGCACGTAGTACGCCAGAAACTCGCGTATGCTCGGACCACTTCGAGTTCGGCGCATGACTGGTCATTCCTCAGCCGACTCAGACGATGACGACGACGCCGGCGCGATCCACCCGTCTCATGGGTAATTGGCCCGGTGGCACACAGCCCGTGCGAGATCCCACGAATGCCTGGCAGCAGGCCGCGGCCATTGCGTCCAGATCCACGGGTGCGAGCGCGTTGCGCGCCGCCCTCCGTGCTCCCTCAGCGGTACTGCTCGATGGTCTCGAGCACCGCCTCGACGTTCTCGACGGGCGTCCCCGGCACGAAGTAGTTTGAGGTGCCCACGATGATCCCGTGGCTGCGTTTGGCCTCCTGCAGGCAGGACAGCACCTCCTCGAGGATCTCCTCCCGCGTGCCCAGGTGCACCGTGTGCGAGCTGATATTGCCGATCAGCGTGAGATGCGGGAACTCGCGCCGCAGCCTGCCCAGGTCCATCTGCGCGCGCCCATCGATCTCGTAGTAGCCATGCACGCCCGACGCGCCGAAAAGGCTGTCGGCGACCGGCCACAGGTTGCCGTCGCTGGCGAAGAGATAGAAGCCGCCATGCGCCTCGGCGATGGCCGCGATCTCCGTCACGCGCGGCAGCATCAGGTCGTCGAAGACCTGCGGCGAGTACATGGGGCCCTCGTAGGAGGCGAAGTCCCCGCCGCCCCAGAACAGCTTGAACCCGCGCTGGCTCAGGAACTCGATGTCGCGCCGGGCACGCTCGACCTGCAGGTCCAGGTGGCGCCCCACCAGGTCCGGACGCAGCAGCATGGCCTCGAACCAGATGTCGGTGTTGCGCGTCGGAATTCCGCAGCCTCCGGCGCCGACGCGAATCACGTACTCGTCGCCCATCAGCTCCATCGCACGCAGCTCGAAGTCGTAGCGCTGCTCCGTCGGCCGGTAGTCCCCGACGGACTTCTCGCCGGCGCTGATCTGCGCCTCGATATCCTCGAAGGTCTGCTTCGCCTCCGGGTGGTACTTGAAGACATGACACTGCTCGCTCGGCGGGTCGAAGCGCAGCACCGTCCAGTCCTCCTCCGCGCCCTCGGCGAAGAGGTAGGTGTTGTCATCGATCTTCTTCGTCGGCCGGCGGTTGTACCGCCAGTAGCTGGGGCGAATGATGTCGTTCTGGAAGACCCGCGCGATGTCGATGGCGTCGCGGAACGAGCGTTCCACGAACTCCTCGTGAGCGTCCTCCCCCTCCCAGAGCGCAGTCACCTCCCGCCACTGCTGGATCCCCCCGCCCACGTAAGCCTCGCGACCCAGCAGCGCGGAGGCGATCTCCGAGCAGGTGCCGATGTGGTGCACCGGCACCCGGTCGGTCTCCTCTTTGGCGAAGGCGGCCAACACTCTCTCGCGCGGTGTCATCTCGGTGGGCTCCGTCCTCAGAGCGTAGTCGCGGCGCGCGCCCCATGCTCGCCGGGCGCGGGCGGCCCAAACCTGCCGGCCGGCGCTGCCGGCCTGACACGGGACCGGTCATCTGTTCCGCGTCATCGCGGTAGTTCCTTCCGGCGGCCCCTCGGTGGCACGATCCGCACACTCCCGACCGGCGACATGTCCTGTCTCCTCGCCGCACCGGCGAGTGCATGCATCGCCTGTTTCCGTGGCGGCAGGCAGAGGCACCAAGCACGCCCCTCGGGACGTGTGAAGAGTCGCGCCGCCCGTGTAGATGGGCGTGGCGCGGGGCGCCCGCCATCGGTGGTAGAGGCGCTACGGCTGGGCTGCGAAGCAGTACAGGTTGCCGTCCCAGTCGCAGATGAAGAGGGCGTTTCCCGAGGTCACCGGCGAGCCCTTGAGCGGTACCCCCAGGTTGTAGCGCCACAGCGGCTCGCCGTCATCCAGCGCGAATGCATACAGGTACCCGTCGTCAGACCCCGCGTAAACCACATCCCCGGACACGAGCGGCGTGGACTGCCCGGCATAGGCCTGCCTCTGGTTGCGCTCCGCCGTCCGGGCATCGTACGCGAACTCGTGCCGCCACCGCAGTTCCCCGGTGCCGGCGTCGAACGCACACAGCGAGCTGCCGTTCGCCAGGACCAGATCGCCGGCGGGCACCGCGACGGAGATGCCATTGCCCGAGGTCGGCACAGGCCGGCGCCAGCGTTCGTCGCCCGTCTGCCGGTCGAGACAGGAGAGGGTCACCGCGTTGATGTACAGGGCGCCACCATGAGCCACCGGACATGACGCCGCCTTACCGGTGGCGATCTCAGCCGACCAGATCTGCTCCCCCGTCAGCAGGTCGGCGGCGACGGCGCTGCGCCGGAAGCCCAGGAACAGCCGCCCATCCTGCACCGACGGGAAGGTGCAGTACATCCAGCCGCTCGCGACCTCCAGCCTGCGCAGCAGGTCGCCCGTCGCGGCGTCCAGCACGGCACACTCGCCGCTGTCGCTCAGCGCGATGAGCTCGTCGCCGTGCACCACCGGGCATGAGCAGATGTTGCGCCGGCCATTCCCGGATGGGAAGACGTCCTGGCGCCACTGCCTCGCCCCACTGTCGGCGTCGAAGGCGTGGCAGACGCCCATCGAGTCGACTGCGTAGATCAGCCCCTCATGGGCGGCGGGGGCATGCGTGACCGAGGCCCCGGTCGCCGCGGACCATAGAGGCTCGCCGCTCGCCGGATCGTAGCAGCGCAGGCCGGCGCCCGGGTGCCCGATCTCCTTGTTCTCGACCCCCACGTAGACCCGGCCGCGGTAGACGATCGGTGAGACCGCCTTCATGTTGCGGCCGCCCGTGTTGACCGACCACGCCAGCGCAAGGGGCGGTGCCAGCGTCTCGTCGCGCACGCGCGAGTGGTCTGCCCGGAAGAAGCCGGGCCAGTCCTCTGCGACCCGCACGGGAGGAAGCGGGGCGGCCCCAAGCTCAGCGCCTGCCGTGGCCTCCCAGCGCTCGCCGGCCTCGTCCTCGGCCGTGACGTGCACCGATACCTCCCCGGCTGGCGACTGCGCGGCGTCCCAGTTTCCCCGCCACGTCCATGCGCCGACCTGTGTCAGGGGCACGTTGACCGCGTCCCCGCCTGCCTCGATGCGGCAGGTGACTCCCGTGACACGCCGGGTCGTGTCGTAGGCCTTGACCTCGACGGGCAGCGTGTCCCGCCCAACGCTCCCCTGCGGCGCGATGACCTCCAGCCGCCGAACCTGGCCGCACACCCGCACCTCGCTCGACAGTTCTCCCTCGGCGTAAGTGATCACGCGGAACTTGCGGGTGAAGGCGCCCCAGTCCCGCCCGCGCATGGGCCCGGTCTCGAGATAGGGCACCCCGCCGAAGCCGCACGACTGAACCTGGTGCCAGTGGCCGAAGATCAACCCGATGATGTTGTGCCGATCGAGCCATCCCTGCATGACCTCGTTGTCAGGCGGGATATGTGTCACCAGCACGATCGGCGTGCCCTCCGGCTGCGCGGCCAGATCGGCGGCCAACCAGGCCGCCTGGAGCTGCTGCTGGCGCTCCGTGAGGAAGTACGTCTCGCTCACGTAGGTCGTGAAGTGCACCGGTCCGCAGTCCCATGAGTACCATGCCGGCGCCAGGTTCTTCTGGTAGTGATAGATGCTGCCCGACCCCTCCCTCTCGCGCGCGTAGTTCCCGTCATGGCCGCCGAAGCAGTTGTACACGGGCAGGTGCGAGCACTCGCAGACCTCCTTGTACAGGTCCATCTCCCACTGGCTGCCCGTCATGGTGAGGTCGCCGGCCACGGTGACGAAGGCCGGGTCGCCCGACATGCGCGTGAACTGATCGTACTCCTCCCGAAGCTGCGCGAAGGTCGCCAGGTCATTGAACTGCGTGTCGCCGGTGGCCAGGAAGGTGAACCGCTCACGGTCCGCCAGGGGGTCCGCGGCGAATGCGAAGTCACATGCGTACTCGGTGCGCGCGTCATCACGGGGGATGCGCGCGAACCACGGGCCCTCCGGGCGATACCCGCGCGGCTCTGTGACGAAGACCAGCCGCAGGTCCTGCAGGTCGAACTCGAGTCGATAGCCGCCCGCGTCGTCGGTCCTGACCACGTGCTCCCCGTCGCTGACCGGCACGCCCGGGAGCGGCCGCCCACCGTCATCGGTCACCCGCCCGGTCACCACCACGTGCCGCGCGTTCAGCGGCGGCAGCGGGGGATCGGGATAGCGCGGCCGATCGGGCAGCTCGGGCGCCTCCGCACCCTGAGCGAGGCGTTCCTGCTGAGCCGCCATCCTGTCCTCCGAGACGTTGAACTCGCTGCGCGTCACGTTGGAGACACGCACCTCGTCTATCAGCCCCTTGAACCCTCGGATGGCGTAGTCCAGCGGGCGCGAGTCGGTGTCGCAGCCGATTATGGTCACCGCCGGGCCGGTGGTGAGGACCCCGTCAACAGCGCTCTCCCCCACCTGCACGCCGTCCACGTAGGCGCGCAGCATCTCCCCGTCGTACGTGACCGCCACGTGCTGCCATCGGCCGGCCTCGATGACGCCGGGAACCTTGAGCTGCACCCAGTCCGCCTTCCCGTCGCGCGTGGTCAGCATCGGGAAGTAGAGCGCGCTCCCGTATAGATACAGGCAGTAGCGCGCCGCGCCGGAGCGGGTGAGGATGGCCTGGTTCCTATCGACCCCGTCGGGTCGCACCCAGGCCTCGACGGTCAGGCCCTCCCCCGGCCGCAGCTCGCCGTTGTCCCTGATGACGAGCCCGTCGGCGTCGCCGCTGCCGTCGCCATCCTCGTCGGCGCTGACGCCGTCGAAGCGGAGGCAGCCGCCGAACATGCCCGAGGCCTCCCAGGTGGGGCGGCGCGGCGGGGGCAGGAGCGTGGCATCGAGGCCGGAGGGCGAGGCGTCCGGCGTCCGCTCATCACCGGCATCGTCGAAATGCAGCAGGAGCACGGTGTGCGCGTCTGCATCGTATGGCCGCTCCTCTGCGGCCCAGGCGCAGGACGCGACCAGTAGGATGAACGCCGCTGTGCCGCGGTGCAACATGACTCCTCCTCAGCCGTCCCGCTTCCCTGCGAGCTGCCCCCGCACGCGGGTGCGGATATCGTGTTACAGCCAGGCGCGCCCGAGCACGAACCATCCTGCGTCCGGTGCCGGGGGGAGCTTCCACGCCGCAGGCCCGCGGGCCTTCCCGTGGGAGGCGCTGTCGCCTGCCGGCCTGCGTGGCGGCCACGGACCTGAGCCTGCGCCACGACCTGCCGATGGCGGACGCGCTGATCTACGCGGTGGCCCTGACGCGCTCGGCGACCCTCGTCACCGCCGAC
>JALGUJ010000180.1 GCA_029820945.1 Candidatus Zipacnadia bacterium
TCCCGTGCCTGCGCATCCCGCTCCTGGGCGGGAGGGACCGGGGGGTGAGGCCAACCCCGTTGCGGCGCGAACGCCTGCAGAGCAACGACCTGCGGATGGCGGCGTCCGTGTGTCATCCACAGGAATCTGGATGCTCTCGCGCGGCCGCGAGATTGGGAGCCGTGCCGCAGCCTGGCGCGGGCACACGCGAGACCATGAAGATGGAGAAGATCCGGGCGAGCCGCCGAAGACGTGGCGGGCGCGTAAGCCCGGATGCCGCCATGAGTAGCCTGCAACGCCGGCCGGATACGACGCACCCGACCTGGATTGAGCCGCCTCTCCCCGCGGCCGAATTGCCCCGGATTAGCGGGACGGCCATGCCCGCCGGTGTGTTCATGTCCACGGGCACGGCGCGCACGGCCGGCGATCTGGCGCTCCTCGGCACCGGGATGTCCATCGCCGCCCTCGGCTGCTGCGCGATGGTCATGACCTACATCGGCGCCTGGCTGCTTCAGCAGGTCTACGCGATCCCATTCGCCTCGGTGCTGCTCATGGCTCGGACCACGCTCGACCCGGAGGTGGGGCCCTGGGTTGACGTGGAGCTGAACCTGATGATGCTGCTGTCCTTCCTGGTGCTGATGCGCATCTCCCCGCTGTCGGGATACCACGCCGCGGAGCACAAGGTGATCGCCGCCATCGAGCACTTCGGTGAGCCGAGCATGGAGCGGGCACGCATGATGCCCAGGGCGCACAGGCGGTGCGGCTCGAACCTGCTGGCCGGGCTGCTGCCGCTGCTGATTCTGGGCGAGCCGCTGTGGCGTATCAACCCGATCCTCGGCACAGCCGTCATCGTCCTCGGCTGGTCACTGCGCTTCCACACCGGCTACCTGATCCAGGCGATCTTCGCCACGAAAGAGCCGACCGACCGCCAGCTCCGCGCCGGTCTGGAGGCCGGCACGCGTATCCTCAGGCTCTGGCGGGAGCACGCGGGCGAGCGCATCCCGCCCCTCGTCGCCTTCTGGCGCCGAGGCCTGGCGCAGATGGTCGCCGGCATGATGCTGGGCATGTGGACCGCCGGCCAGCTCTACCAGTACCTGCACATCTGGCTGGACTTCTGACCGCCGCCAGGCTCCCTGGAGTCGGCTACCGCAACTCACGGAGGACCCGGCATGGCCGATTCGCAGCTTATCGAGCTTCTCGTCCAGGCTCTCAGAGCCGCGCACGAGCGCGGCGAGCTTCCGGCATGCGAGGCCCCCGTCCGCCTGAGCCAGCCGCCGAAGCCGGAGATGGGCGACTTCTCCTGCAACATCGCCATGGTGATGGCGAGTGCCGCGGGCAGGCCCCCGCGCGAGGTGGCTCAACTCATCATCGACTACCTGCCCGAGTGCCCGCTGGTCGAGCGCGTCGAGGTCGCCGGGCCGGGCTTCATCAACTTCCACCTCTCCCCCACCTGGCTCCAGGACACCGTGCGCGAGGTGCTGCTCCGCGGTGAGAGCTGGGGCCACAGCGACCACGGCGCCGGGCGGCGCGTGCAGGTCGAGTTCGTCTCGGCCAACCCCGTCGGCCCCCTGCACATCGGCAACGCACGCGGCGGCCCCTACGGCGACGCCCTCGCCAGCCTGCTGGAGGCGGTGGGCTACGACGTCGAGCGCGAGTACCTGCTCAACGACGGCCCCGACAACACCCAGTTCCGCCTCTTCGGCGCCTCCGTGCAGGCCCGCATCCGCGAGCTGCTGGGCCTTGACTTCGAGATGCCCGAGGACGGCTACAGGGGCGAATACATCATCGACTACGCCCGCGAGCTGCTCGACCGGCATGGCGAGGGGCTGGCCGACATCCCCGCCGATGGGAGCGGGCACTTCCGCGTTGCGATCCTGGCCGAGGAGCTCGTGGCCGAGCAGATACGCGAGACGCTCGGGATGCTCGGGATCGAGTTCGACTCATGGTTCAGCGAGCGTGCTCTGTTCGAGCGCGGCGCCATCGAGGAGAAGATCGCGGACCTGCGCGAGCGCGGCGTCGTGTACGAGCGGGAGGGCGCGCTGTGGCTGCGCACCACCAACTTCGGCGATGAGGAAGATCGGGTGCTGGTCCGCCGGAGCGGCGCGAAGACCTACCTGATGACCGACCTCGCCTACGTTGATGACAAGCTCGCGCGCGGCTTCGACCACTGCATCTACGTCTGGGGGCCCGACCACGCCGCCCAGGTCCCGAGCGTCAGGGCGGGCATGGCCGCCGCGGGCGTGGACCCGGAGGCGACCGAGTTCATCATCCACCAGGTCGTGCGCCTGACCGAGCGCGGCAAGGTCGTGAAGATGTCCAAGCGCGCGGGGAAGATCGTCACCCTCCGCCAGTTGGTGGAGGAGGTGGGCCCGGACGTGACCCGCTTCTTCCTGCTCTCCCGGTCGGTCGATTCGCACCTCGACTTCGACCTGGAGCTTGCGCGCGAGCAAAGCGAGGAGAACCCGGTCTACTACGTGCAGTACGCCCACGCCCGCATCTGCAGCATCATGCGCGAGGCGCGCGAGCGCGGCCTCAACACCGATGACCTGCATGAGGCCGACCTGTCGCTGCTCCAGCACCCCGACGAGCTGCGCCTTATGCGCTGGATGGCCGAGTACCCCTCGGAGGTGAGCGACGCGGCGGCGCAGCGCGCCCCTCACCGCCTGGCACACCTCTCCCGCGACCTTGCGGCGATCTTCCACCAGTTCTACGGCACCTGCCGCGTGATCGACGCGGACGAGCCGGAGCTGTCGCGCGCGCGGCTGGCGCTGGTGGCCGCCACGCAGATCGTGCTGCGCAACGTCCTGGGGCTGCTCGGCGTCAGCGCGCCGGAGACCATGTGATGCAGACCGCCGGCGCCGCGCTCGCCGCGATGCTCCTGGTGGCGGGATGCGCGCGCACCGCCGGCGTCCCGCCCGTGGCGGTGGTCAGGGGCGACCTGCCCGGGGGCGCCGACGCCCTAACGTCCGAGCCGTCCGCGAGCCGCTACCGCGCGGTCTGCGACGCCCTCGACGCGGCAGGCATTCCCTACGAGGAGACCTGCGACACCACCGTCGAGAGCGCGGGGCTGCCGGACGTGCAGGTGGCCATCATGCCCTGCAGCCCCGCCGTCAGCGACGGCGAACTGGCGCATCTGCGTGCATTCCTGAGACGCCCGGCGCGCCTCATCGTCTTCGATACCTGTCCCGACGCCCTCGCGGCCGACCTGGGAGCCGCTCTCGGCCCGATCCTCCGCGACGACGGGGCCGGCAGCTTCTACGCCATGCACCGCACCCGCGACGCCGTGCTCGGGCTCCCGAACGAGATCGCGCTGGAGGCCCCGGAGGTGCGCGAGCTGCACCCCATCGGCGCCGAGCCGCTGTGCATCTGGCACTCCCTCTCCGGTCGCTCGTTGGAGGTCACCGCCCTCGTGCTCTCCGAGCGTGGAGCGATCGTCGGCGCACCGCCCCAGGGGGAGCGCGTCTCGCAGCTCACGCTGCTGCTGCGAGCGCTCATCGGCCACTTCGTGCCGGACACCTGGGCCGCGCTGGCGCCCCATGACCCCGCCAGCATCGGGCCCGTGGGCCACTACGCGTCTCTGGCCGACTTCGGCGCGGTGCTGGCGAGGGCCTCGGGTGACTACCTGGACGGCGCGCGAGCGGATGCGCACGAGGCCAATGAGCTGCTGGCGGCCGTGCCCGGTCTGCTGGAGGAGGGCTGGCAGGAGGAGGCGATCGCCGCCTCGCGCAACGCGCAGCAGCTCGCGCAACGCGCCTGGTTCCGCTCCTACCCCTCCTACTCGCCCGAGATCCGGGGCGTCTGGGCCGCCGATACGGTGGACGGCGGCTGGCGGCAGGCGATCGAGAACCTCGCGCGCAGCAACTTCAACACGGTCTTCCCCTACATGGCCTCGGGCGCGGCGGCGTGGTATCCCAGTCGCGTGCTGCCCCGCGCCGGCGACGCATCGGGCGATCCGCTGGCCGAGGCTATTCGCTGGGGCCGCGAGCACGGCGTGCGGGTCCACCCGCGCATCCTGGCGCTCTCCACCATGGGCGCACCGGCCGAGCTCAAGCAGCAGCTCAAGGAGCAGGGCCGCATCGCCCGGTCCCCCTCCGGGCCGGACATGCACTGGCTCTGCCCCTCCCGGCATGAGAACCGCCGCCAGATCATCCAGACCGCGCTCGAAATGGTCACCACTTACGGCGCGGACGGCGTGCAGTTCGACTACCTGCGCTACTCGTGGAAGGACCGCTGCGTCTGCGACCACTGCCGCGAGCGGTTCGTAACCGAAACGGGAGCGACGGTGAAGAACTGGCCGGAGGACGTGCTGGCGGGGTCGCTGAAGGCCGCCTTCCTGCAGTGGCGGCGGGAGCAGATCACATCGCTGCTGCGCACCGTGCGGCAGAAGATGAAGCAGGTCCGCCCCGACGCGGCGCTCTCCGCCGCGGTCTTCATGAACTGGGAGGGTCACCGCGACAGCTTCGGACAGGACTGGAAGGCCTGGATCGACGAGGGTCTCGTGGACTTCGTCTGCCCCATGACCTACATCTCTGACATGGCCGAGTTCCAGTCGTGGGTGCGCAAGCAGGAGGCCTGGGCGGCCGGCAAGGTCCCGGTCGCCATGGGCATCGGGCCCTTCGCGGACATCGACGAGAGGATCACGCCCCAGGGCGTGCTCGACCAGATCCAGGCCTCGCGCCGCCTGGGCTGCGAGGGCTTCGTGCTCTTCAACTACCGCCGCGAGCTGGCGCAGCGCTACCTGCCGCTGCTGGCGCTGGGCGCGACCAGCACACCGGCGCAGATGCCCACCCAGGCGCGGCGGTAGACGCGCGCGGGGCCTTCATGAGAGGCGCGCATGAGGTCCACCGACGCGCCGACGGGAGGTCAGCACCATGGCCCGGATGGTGGTCGGCACATTCGTGGTGTTTGCGTTCGCCATGTTGACGCGCGTCTGTGCGGATGGCGGTGACGGCGCCGCGATGCCCGTCCCGCCCACCTGCGACCCGGTGACCTTTCCCGCCGCAGGGGAGGATGCGCCGGCCCTGGAAGGCGAGCTGTCGATCCCGCAGCGCCCCAGGCCCACGACCGTGGTGCCCGGCGCGGCCATCTGCCACCCCGACCCGCTGATGGGCGGCACGATGGGCAACCCGGTGGTGCTGGAGCTGCGCGATCGGCTCCTCGAGCTGGGCATCGCCACGCTTCGCTTCAACTTCCGGGGCACGGGAGCGTCCGAGGGCAAGCACGACGACGGCCGCGGTGAGGTGGACGATGTGCTCGGCGCGCTGGCATTCCTGCGCGCCCAGCCGGCCGTGGACGCAGCGCGCTGCGGGCTGGCCGCCTACTCCTTCGGCTCGGCCATGGCTCTGAAGGCCTGCGCGCGCGACGAGGCCGTCCCCGCCTGCGCCTGCGTCGGCTTCCCGACCGGCCTCGAGCCCGTGGCCCCCGAGGACTTCGCCTACCTCAATGGTCTCGAGCTGCCCATCCTCTTCATCACCGGAACCCGCGATCAGTACAGCTCAGTGCCGAACATCATGGAGCTTGTCGAGCGCTACGACCTCAACGCCCGGTTGGTGCCCATGGAGGGCGTCGATCACTTCTTCTTCGCGCCCGAGAAGATGCGCCTGATGGGCATCCAGGCCGCGCAGTTCCTGTCGCAGCAACTGCTTGGCGAGCTCTGAGAGAGACGTGCCCCCGTTCGCGCGCTCGCCGGAGAGCTGTCGCCGGCGCCGGGAGCCATACTCAGCGGCGCGCACGGAGCGAAGAGAAGGGCTTGTGGGAGGCGCGCAGGTTCCCCGCGGCGAAATCAGCCTCGGTCGCTATCAGCCGCGCATCAGATCAGGAGGACCCGACATGAAGGTCGGACTGAGCGGGATCATCACGCCCTCGGAGTGGAGCTACCAGGAGACGCTGCAGAACGCGAAGGACGCCGGATACGAGGCCTTCGAGCTGACCTTTCGCGAGGACCGCGACACCGGCCTCGAGACCATGACGGACCAGAAGATCGCGGACATGGTGAAGATGGCGCAGGACATGGAGATCGAGCTGACCTCCGCGGTCGGCTCGTCGGACCCGCGCCCGGACATCATGACCTGCGATGAGGCGCGCCGCCGCGAGAGCATCGATGAGATCAAGCACATCCTGGAGGTCGTCGCCAGGTTCGACATCCACACCTGGCTGCTGGTGCCCGGGCGCGTCAGCGAGCAGTGCCACTACGACGACGCCTACTACAACGCACGCGATGCTCTGCTGGAGCTGGCGCCCTTCGCCGAGGACATCGGCGTCACGATCGCGGTGGAGTACGTCTGGAACCGCTTCCTCCTCTCCCCCATGGAGTTCGACCGCTTCCTGGGCGAGATCGGCTCTTCCCGCGTCGGGCTCTACTTCGACACCGGCAACATGGTGATCCAGAGCTACCCCGAGCAGTGGGTC
>JALGUJ010000009.1 GCA_029820945.1 Candidatus Zipacnadia bacterium
ATGCTGTCGGGCATGGCCCCGGCGGTCAAGCGCAGGCTCGGTGTGCCCGTGATCTGCGAGGTCAAGGGCGAGGATGGCTTCATCGAGAGCATTCCGGAGCCGCACCGGTCCCGGGCCATCGAGCTGATCCGCCGCAATGCCGCGTCGGTGGACCGCTTCGTCGCGCCCGGCGAGTGGTACGCCGACCGGATGGTGCGGTTCCTCGACGTCCAGCGCGACCGGATCGCAGTGGTTCGCACCGCCATCGACTCCTCGGCCCTGCGGCGCGGCGTCTCCCGCCCCCGGCGGCCCTTCACGCTGGGCTACCTGTCGGCCATCACGCCGCGCAAGGGCATGCACGTGCTCGTGGAGGCGGCCGGTATCCTCGCCGGGGAGGGCCGCGAGTTGCGCCTGCGTATCGCCGGCCAGGTGCTGAACCGGCGCTATTGGCGGGATATGCTCCGCGAGATGCGCCGACTCGGAATCGCGGATCGGCACGAGTACCTCGGCGACATCGACGAGGAGGGCAAGCGCGCACTGCTGCACTCGGTCAGCGCCTTCTGCCAGCCCAGCATCGAGCCGGAGGCCCTGGGGACGGCGGCGCTGGAGGCGCAGGCGGCGGGCGTGCCGGTCGTTGCGCCGCGCGAGGGGGCGTTCCCGGAGATGCTGGAGCTGACGGGAGGCGGGCTGCTCTTCGCCTCCGGGGATGCCGAGGAGTTGTCAGACCGCGTCGCGGTGCTGATGGACGATCCGGATGCCGCGGACGCGATGGGCGAAGCGGCTGCCGCACGAGTCGCCGGCCGGCACAGCCCGGACGCGGCCGCCGAAGCAATGCTGGCAATCCTCGATCAGGTCACACGTGGTGGGACTTTGGGTGGAGGCGACGGCCATGGCGAAGAAGATGTGCAAGCTGACGAAGAAGGATCGGCCGGCGAAGATCGCTGAGCTGAGCGGCAGGGCGCGTTACATCTGCACGAACTGCGGGCGCACGGCCGACAGCGCCGAGAACCTGTGCGAGGCGGTGGCGATGGACGAGCTGTAGCAAAGCCTTCGCTCTGCCCTGGTGCGGATGCCGCTGTGCGCAAGTCGTCCGGTAGAGCCCGGATACGCCCGGGGCGACGTGCTGGAGGGCCTCCCACGCTGACCCTTGCTGTACGGCGAGGCGCCCGTACGAAGCGGCCGCGGCACGGGACGACGAAGGAACAGCAAACAACCGGGCGAGCAGGGAAGCTCGCCCCTCCTGAAGGCATGACAGACGCCCGCGCTCGCCTATCCTAACTCCTCGATCTCCACCACGCGGCCGCCCAGCATCGCGTCGTCGGCGGCAAAGGCGATCAGGTGGCCGTAGACCGAGTCGAGGATGTCCGTCGATGAGATCGACGGCTCCTCGCCGCGCACGACTCTCACGAAGTCCTCGACCAGCCGCATGTCTCCGCCGCCGTGCATGTCCATGCTGACGCTGAGGTCCACCTGCTCCTCGGAGTACTCGTGGCCCGCGCGCGCGTCCGGGTGGCGCATGACGAACGCGCCGTCCTCCATGAACCCCTCGATCTCGCCTCCGGTGCCCCAGATGTGGATGTCGCGACCGGGCTTCGCCGTGCCGGTCACCATGTCGTGGGTCGCGGTGGTCCCGTCCTCGAACCGGATCATCACAGACTGGTGGTCCATCACGTCGCCGTCCGTGCGGTAGACGCAGCGCCCGAAGGGGTTGTCCTCGCGCAGCGAGCGCTCGCGGTCCTCATCGGTCGGCTCCGCTATGTGCTCGATCGACTCCCAGGCGTACGTCGGCCACCGCCCCTGCTCGAGGTAGTTCTTGCGCGCCGAGTAGGGGCACTCGGGCTCGATGGCGCAGTCCACCAGACAGCGGGTCCCGGCGCCGTCCGGCGCGTTCTCCTCGGTGAATACCGTGCGCGCGCCCATGCTTGCCACGCGCTCCGGCCGCACGCCGCTCTTGTACCAGGCGATCAGGTCGAGGTCGTGGCAGCACTTGGCGAGCAGCATGGGGTTGGTCGAGCGATGGCTCCACCTGCCCCGGATGAAGGCCGCCGCCATGTGGTGGTAACTGACCGCCTCGGTCGTGTGGATCGCGTACACATCCCCGATCTCGCCTGAGAGCAGCCGCTCCTTGATCGCGCGGTAGAACGGGGCGTAGCGCAGCACGTGGCCGATCATCAGCTTGCGGCCCGTGCGCCGGACGGTGTTGAGCAGCTCCAGGAGCTGTTCGCGGTTGGGGCAGATGGGCTTCTCCAGCAGCACATCGTAGCCGGCTTCGAGCAGCGGGAGGGTGGTCGGCACGTGGTCGAGGTCCATGGTGCCGTTGATGGCCGCGTCCGCGAAGCGGGGGAACTGTGCCAGCTCCTGGGCGGTCTCGTACTGGTTCGCCTCGGGGATGTCGAACATCTCCGCAGCCTTGTGGCGGCGGATGGGGTCGGGGTCGGCGACGCCGACGATATCGAGCAGCTCGGGCTTGTTGAGCGAGAGCCGCGAGTAGCCGACGCCGCGGTGGCCGGCGCCGACGATGACGGCGGTGACGGGCGGGCTCATACGCGACCCCTGCCTCAGCCTGGCACGGAATCTGTCCGGGGATGGGCACCAAGAGAAGCGCGCCCGACCATGATGGCCGGACGCGGTTCGGATGCGAAGAGAGAGCTACCAGACGAACGGTGAGTCGTTGCTCGGAGCCGCCTTGGTGACCACGACGTTGGCTGCGCGCGGGCCCTTGGGGTCTTCCTCGATGTCGAACTCGACCTCCGAACCCTCGGTCAGGCTTCGATACCCCTCACCCACAATTGCGGAGTAGTGGACAAAGACGTCCTCACCCTCAGCGCGCTCGATAAAACCGTAGCCCTTCGCATCGTCGAACCACTTGACTGTGCCAGTCGCCATACAACACATCCTCCGTCAGAGTATTTCCCCCAATGCCCTAGGCGGCGCCGCGGCGGTGTTCCGGGGCGCACCAGCAAACAGCGGGGGCCGGCGCAGGTGCTGCCGAAACCATGCTGCCATTCTATGATAACATACCGGCAATAGGCCTGCAAGCGTGGCCTAACGGTGGAGGAGTTTGGCGGCCTTCGCGGAGGCATCTGCTCAGGGGGCGGACAATGAACCACGCCCGGCAGGAAGCCGGGCGTGTCCGAGCGGGGGCGCGGGCCGTGGTTCACCACATCGACGTGGCGTCGTCTGCGGGCGCGGCCTTCGTGACGATCACGTTGGCCGCGCGTGGGCCCTTCGGGTCTTCCTCGACGTCGAACTCGACCTCGGAGCCCTCGGTCAGGGTCTTGTAACCCTCACCGACTATTGCGGAGTAGTGGACGAAGACGTCCTCACCCTCGTCGCGCTCGATGAACCCGTAACCCTTCGCGTCGTCGAACCACTTCACCGTCCCGGTGGCCATCCGGGGTGTACCTCCCCGCGTCTGTTGAGTGCGCTGTTCGCGCGCCGGGAGATAGACCCTTACAGCGCCTCGAACAACGGCACAGCAAGTTGGTGCGCACGCAAAGTATACGTGATTGCTTCCCCAAGCGCAAGCCATTTCGCAGAAGGGCCGGCCTCCGGATTCCCCTCTCTGCCCCTTGGGCGAACGCCGTGACGGCACGGCTTTGCGGAAACGCCGCGCCCGGTGGGGAGGGCGAAACGGTGGCACGAGGGGACCCGGCGCGGCGGAAGCCATGCCGCTTTCGAGCGCTCTCATCCCGATTGCGCGCCTACGCTCAACTCCCCGCCATGGCACCGGCGGTCAGCGCCCCGGCCTCAGAGCTCGATCTGCTTCCACTTGCCACGCCTGAAGAGCCAGGCGACCATCAGCGACTGCATCGCCCAGGCCGCTGAGAGACCGATCCAGGCGCCGAGCGGGCCCATGCCCACAGGTATGGCCAGGAGATAGGCCGTGGCCGGCCCGACGCCGGTGGTGAAGATGAGGCTTGCCCACAGCGGCGACAGCGTGTCACCCGCGCCGCGCAGCGCCCCTGAGAGGGCCATGGAGCCGCCACTAAAGGGCAGAGACGCCGACAGAGTCACCAGTGCGATGACGCCCCAGTGGATGGTTTCGAGGCTATCGGTGAAGAAGCCGATGAGCGGGCGCGAGAGAGTGACGAGGACAACCGCCATGGCACCCATGGCAGCCACCGCGATCCAGGTGACCGTCCAGCCCGAGCGCTCGGCGCGCTTCGGGTCGTCCGCGCCCATGTTCTGGCTGACCGCCGTCATGGTCGCGCTCATCAGCGCCAGACCGAACATGACCGCGAACATGCGGATCTGCACCGAGATGCCGTAGCCCGCCACGGCCATCCGGCCGGCGTCGGTCTGGTTGAGGATTGAGAACAGCAGCAGGAAGGCGAAGTTGCGCGTGAAGCCCTGGATCGATGACGGAACGCCGATGTAGAACATCTTCCCCCACAGCGACAGGTCGATGCGCCAGCGGTCGATCAGCGGCATGTGGATGGCGAAGCGGCCGCAGCAAAGGATCCACAGCAGCAGCAGCGCACCGGCCGTCCGCGAGATCACCACTGCCCACGCCGCGCCGGCCACCCCAAGCTCCGGGAAGGGACCCACGCCAAAGATCAGCAGCCAGTCGAAGAGGATGTTGCCGGAGTTGATCCCCAGCAGCACATACAGCGGCGTAAGCGTGTCGCCCGCTCCGCGCAGCGCGGCGAAGACCATGAAGTTAAGCATGAAGGCGACGGTGCCGAAGAAGAAAGCGCGCATGTAGTCCGTGCCCTCCGCCAGCACGACGCCCTTCGCGCCGAGCAGGGCCAGCAGCGGCTCGGAGAAGAGGTAACCGAGTGGCGCAACGAGCGCGCCGAAGATGACCGCCAGGATGACGGCCTGGCGGGTGACGTCGGCCGCCCCTGCGCGGTTCCCCTTACCCATGAAGCGCGCGGTGAGCACCTGGGTGCCCGTCGCCACCGCGAACACGACGGTCATGAAGGTGAAGATCGCCTCGCGGGACTGGCTCACCGCGGCGATGGCGGCGGGGCCGAGGTTGCCCACCATCTTGATGTCCACCGTGCCCATGACCCACTGCATGAAGGAGGCGGTGACCATCGGCCAGGAGAGCAGCACGATGCTGCGCAGGAGATGCCCCTGCGTCAGATCGACGCGCCTGTCCGCCGCCTCCGGGATCTCCGCGGTTGCGTCCTCAGGCGCAGGGGCGTCCTGCGGGGCTGGGTCTGTCAGTCCGTTGTGCTCGGCTCCAGGCACGTCTGAGTATCTCCCCAGCGGGGACGCGCGTTCGCCGGTAGGCACGAGGATCGGGACAAACACCAGGCCCCGGCCACGTGGCCGGGGCCTCCCCACGCAGGCGCGCCACCTCGGGCTTTGGTGTAGTCATCATACCACACGAGCCATGCCGCGCCAACTGCGCCACGGCCCGCGACACCCGCACTTGTCTGCCTCTCCCTTGGCTTCACGCCGTGGCGGCCGACCGCGGTTCCGTCTCAGGTTGTCCTCAGCAGCGGGTTGCCCGGCACCGAGGTCGGACCGCAGGTGCAGACGTAGTCCTCCGGCCCGTGGCCCAGCTCCTCCTGCGTGAACTCAGCCCATATCTCGGGCGTCTCGTCGCAGAACGAGATCGGCACCTCCGTGTCGCGCTCCCGGATGCGATCCACCATGAAGCGATACATTACCGCCCGCAGATCGTGTGGGAAGATCTGCTTGCCCTTCGGCCAGTAGGTCCTGTCCTCGGGCTCCGTCTCGTACATGCGCTCAAAGGCCGCCAGCCACTGTGGGTCGAGGAGCGAGACGTCGATACACTCGGCCAGCCGCGGGCCGCCCAGGTGCGCCAGCGCGTCCATCGTGATCACGTCGGGGCGGCTGGCCCCCAGCAGCTCGTCGATCATCGCCGCGTTCTCGTCCCGCCAGCCGCGCACGGGGATGATGGGCGAGAAGCGCGCCCGCACGTGATAGCCCGCCTCCTGGCAGCGCCGCATGGCGTCGATCCGCTCGGAGGTCGAGGGCGTGTTCTTCTCGATCTCCCGCGCGACGGTCCGGGACGAGACCGTCCACGAGATGATCGTGTGCCTGCGGTGGTCGAGGTCGAGCAGGTGCTCGACGTTGTCGGACTTCGTGTAGAGCAGCAGGTACTCGTCATCGCGTCCGGCGAAGTAGCCCACCATCAGCTCCGACGCCCCGTACTCCGGCTCGAAGGTGATCTGGTCGGTCATGTTGTCGTACTTCCAGAGCCTGCACCACGAGTGCCGGTCGAGCAGTCCGTCGAGGCGCGCGACCATCTCCTCGAGGTTGACCATGATGGTCAGGAACTCGCCGATGCAGCAGTAGTCGCAGGCGTGCAGGCAGCCCCAGGCTGAGTGCAGGTCGTGCGCGTTCTGACAGATCCCGTTCTTCTTCGCCAGCAGCGCCCTGCCGTTACGAAACAACGTCCAGCCCGCGCCGTTGAGCCAGCCGAAGCGCAGGCCCGGGTAGCGCTCGTCGAAGTCGGCCTGCTCCTCCGGGGTGCGGAAGGCCCAGGTGTGGAAGACCACGTCCGGGTCGCGCGTGCGCTTGAACCGCCCGGTGCGCCAGCGCCGGACGCGGTCCCACTGCTTCTCCTCGGCGACGGCGCTGAGTGCGTCGTCATCGACGGTCACGGGCGGCTCGTCGGGCTCGATGCCGCCCATCATCCGCTCGATGCGGGCGACACAGCGCGGATCATCGAGAATGCTCTCGTGCACGTAGACGTTGCGGGGCGTGATCTGGTACATGGTGCCTCCACGGATTCAGTGCGTGACCAGCAGAGCGATCACGAGCGCCAGGCCGGCGGCGGCCGGCAGCAGACAGCCGCCCTTCAGCCAGAGCTTCGAGACCCCCTTGCGGCCGATGAGCTTGTTCGCAAGCCGCGACCCGATCTTCCCGC
This sequence comes from Candidatus Zipacnadia bacterium, assembly GCA_029820945.1. Taxonomy (GTDB): domain Bacteria; phylum Armatimonadota; class Zipacnadia; order Zipacnadales; family UBA5352; genus JALGUJ01. The sequence continues at coordinate 6,830 of JALGUJ010000009.1, forward strand.
TGAGAACCGCATTGATGTCACCCAGTGTGCGGCCCAAACGGTAGCTTGTGCGGCGCAGATCGCGAAGAAGACCCATCTGAGACTCCCCCGTGTCCTGTCGGTCGGGCGCCTACTGCGGCCAGCCCTCATTCCGTATCCGCTCCCCAACGGCCCTCAGGGGCGGGATGTCCTCCGGGTCCAGCGAGCCGTCCTCGAGCGGCCCCGTGTTGAGCAGCAGATTGTGATCGTGCGAGTTGGCCGACCGAAGCTCCTCCCAGACCTGCTCCTCGCTCTTGTGCCGGCCGGCCTTCTCGCGCATGTAGCCCCACGAGCCGGGCGTCATGGTGGTGCAAATCTCGCCCGGCTTGCCGCCGGTCTCCACGGCCTTGTGCTCGGGCGCGAAGAAGTCCTCGGTGCCCAGGAGGCCCTGTTTGTAGCTGACCAGCACCTGCGGCTGCCTGGAGTGGATGAAGTCGTAGAGGCTCTGGCAGTCGAACTCCTCGGCCGGGCCGTTGAGCGGCACGGCGATGCCGTCCAGCCAGATGGCCGCCAGTGGCCCGTAGCTCGTCAGCAGCTCGTCGATCTGTGCGCGCATGAACTCCACGTAGATCTGGAGGTCGTGGTCGTCCCCGTAGGCGTAGCTGGGCTCGGGCGGGTCGTAGTCGGGCCGCGCGTTGCCGCCCCAGCGATCGTTGTTAGGCGCGTGCGGGTGGCGCCAGTCGCGGCCGTGGGAGTAGTAGAGGCACAGGCCCAGCCCGCGGTCGGCACAGGCCGCGGCCAGCTCCCCGATCAGGTCCCGGCCGCAGGGGGCGTTGACCGCGTTGAAGTCGGTCTGCTCGGTGTCGAACAGGCAGAAGCTGTCATGGTGCCGCGTGGTGATGTTGATGTAGCGCATCTCGCAGTCGAGCGCGAAGTCGGCGATGGCCTCGGCGTTGAAGCCCTCGGCGGTGAAGTCGTCCATCAGCTTCGCGTAGTCCTCGACGTAGATCTTCTCGCGGAACTGCAGCCACTCGTGGCGCCCGACGAGCGAGTAGAGGCCGAAGTGCAGGAAAAGGCCGTACTTCGCGTCTCTGAACCACTGCAGCGCGGCCTCACGGGGGTCCCGCTCGTACTCCTCCGCGTAATCGGCAAGGTAGGATGGAACCTCTGTCATGATGTGCGCTCCTTTGGACATCGCGTTGAGCATGCCGTTTGCCGTGCCGTTTGGAGCGGCGGGGCTTCAGCCGCGCCGAGTCGTGTGTCGTCTGGAGCCGGGCGCCATCGCCCCCGCCCGGGGGTTCGCCGCGTTGTAGGGCGCGGACCTGTGCCGCGCCCGCCGTCTGCGGCAGGGAGCTGTCAGTTGCCGTTCCCGCGCCCGGCCTCCTCGATCATGTGGCGGAAGAGCGCCTCCGCCGCCTGGCGCGGGCCCTCGCGCTCCATCCCGTCGATGCCCAGGCGCGTGCGGATCTGCCCGACCGGGATGTCTAACTGGTGCGCGGCGGTGAAGTAGCGCTCGGCCAGCGGCTCGTGCAGGTCGCGGCGCTGATCCGGCCCGAACGGGTTGGCGTAGTAGGTGCGCACCAGGCCCCGCTCATCCGTGGTTCCCTTGGCGGCGCGCACGCCCTCCCGGAACACCTCCATCGAGTGCTCCGGCCGCTGGAAGAACTCGATGATCGGCGTCGCCTCGGTCACCGGCTCGTAGTTGTTGGCGTAGAGTAGCATCGAGACTGGGTAGCCCGCGACGATGTGCTTGTACTCGGTGATGGGGAGGACCACGCGCGCGTTCTGGCGCTGCGGGTTCATGAAGATCGCCCGGTCGAAGCGGCCGAAGGCGTAGCCGGGATCCAGGTCGTCCAGCCGCACGAAGGCGCCGATCTCGGTTCCGTAGCCGACCAGCCTATCGCCCTCAAGGCTGAGCGAGCCCATGTCATCGAATATGACGGTCATGTCGGAGATCCAGTCCTCAGCCAGCGTGCGGAAGGCCTCAAGCGTCTCGGACTTGCCCGCGCCCGAGTCGCCGACGATGACGATGCCCTGCTCCGGGCCCTCGCGCAGGCGGAGGCGGCTCATGGCACCGTGCACGGGCAGGCGCCCGCGGCGCATCATCATCACGTTGTGCAGCGTGAGCATCATCTTCTTGAAGTAGCCGAAGTAGTCATGGTCCGCCGACTTCCCCACCGCTCCGACGGCGATGTCCTCCTCCTCATCGATGTGGAAGACCGTCTGCTCCCGGCCCAGGTGCTCGGGCGGCACACCGAAGAGCATGATGCAGTCGGGCTTGCGCCGCGCCTCCTCGTGGCCGGAAAGCTCGAAGAGGTTGACCAGGCTGGTGGCCTGCGCGAGGTAGTCGCGGTCGAAGTAGACGTGGAAGCGCAGCTCGCCCACCAGCAGCGGGAAGCACAGCCACCGGTCGCGGTTGATCTGCAGCTCCCGCAGCGGGTTCCAGAGGATCTCGACGAACTTGCCCCTCCGGCGGATCGCCCGCGGGTACAGCACCACCGGCGGCACGAGAAGCGCCAGCCGCACCATGCGAATGTCCATGAGCTGCTCGTAGACGCCGCCGGGACAGTCCCAGTTGATATGCTCGATGAGCAGGCTCATGTTGGCGCCGCCGGGCGTCTGCCGATAGACGCGCGGCCAGTACCCGCGCAGGTTGCGCTCGATGCGCCGGTAGGCCTCGCGGATGAGCGAGTTCAGGTCCTGGTTGTTGTAGATGAAGGGCATGTGGCCCTCAATGGCGCTGTCGCGCGAGTCGTCCGCCGACGCCTCCAGCATCAGGTAGCGCTCATAGCCGCGCCAGTGGTCGTACAGCTCCTCGACCAGCTCGGCCATCGCCATCGGGTCGTCCAGCAGGCACCTGCAGTCGGGCGCGCGCACGCACGCGTCGTCCGGCGACATGTCGCAGAGCAGGCCGAGCACGCGCGCGAGCAGGTCGGCGGCGGGGGATGGGTCATTGCGGTCGCCCTCGGTCTCCAGGTCGCCGAAGACGCGCAGGTGCGCAGACCCGCGCTCGCGCAGCTCGTTGATGAAGTTCTGCATCACCTGCACGGCGTGCTCCGTCTGCAGCACCTGCGCCGGCTGAGTGCAGACGGCGCCGGTCATGTACACGGTGACCGCTCTGTCGGTCACTTCTCCGGGCAATCTCCAGGGCATGACAGCTCCTCCCTCAGGTCGGTGCGCGGGAACGGGAGTTTGGGTGCAGGTGCAGTTGAGGTCTGGCCATCGTAGAGGATAGCACATCGGGGAGAGAGGTGGTAGACGTGTGAGAGCAGGGGGAGGCCGGCCCCGCTGCCGGCCCGTGCCGCCCGCCGTTCAGTGCCGTTGCCGTCGTGCCCCCGGCGTCCTCGCCGGTGGCGCGAATGCTACCTGAACATCGAATCCAGCAGCGCCAGGGCCGTCTCGGTCATCATCTCCCCCGCGACGGGAGAGAGCTTGGAGTTGTTCCCAAGACGCTGCTCGTAGCCGCCGCCCTCGAAGGCGTCACGCGTCGGCACGTAGCCCACGATCCCGTTGGCGAGCTCCAGCACGAAGGTGCGCCCGGCCGGCGACCGCAGCTTAATCGCCAGCCCGTGCTCCACGAAGATCTCGCCCGGCAGCATCACGACCCCGGCATCTCCCACTCGGAATGCCTGCACCTCCGCCGGCACCAGCGGCCGCTCGCGCTTCTCCTCCATCAGCTCCAGCACCATCCGGGCGTAGGTGTGCTCCCTGTATGCTGCGTGGTCCTCCTCGTCGTAGCCCTCTGCGAGCAGCTCGCGCGCCGCCTGCTCGACCGCCGGCTCGATGCGCCGCAGCGGGATCGCGGTCTCGACCGCGCGCGCGTCCAGCGCCAGCTCGTCGGTGAACTCGGCCACGCTCTCAGCCTCAGTCACGTCGTCGGCCAGTCGTTCGGCCATGAGCCGCAGCAGCTCATCGCCGCTGCGTGGGCGGTCGGGGTCGAAGACGTCCTGCTGGCAGAGGTTCCCGCAGCAGCCGTTGCCGAAGAGGGTGATGACCTGCTCGCCGTGGCGGTCCTTCATCTCGCGCGACAGCTCGCCGGGGAAGTCGGCGGAGATGGCCGTGCTCTGCCCGGTGACGGTGGCATGGCAGGCGAAGTTGACCCACCAGCCGAGCGGCTCGCCGTCCTCGCCGCGCACGGCGATCACGCCCACCTCCGGGTCGGTCTTCCCCTCCTGGTAGAGGATGTCGGTCGAACCCGGCGGCGGGTGCATGACCACCTCGCCCGAGCGCATCATGAAGCGGCGGTTGAAGGAGACCTTCCCCTCGAACGCCCAGCCGATGCCCACCTGCGCGGGCCGGCGCTGCTGCCACGCCTCGGTGGCCGCGCGCACGATCCCGGCCTCGAACTCGGCGAGGTAGTCGGGATCGGGCAGCACGTCGCGCGTCCAGATGCGCGCCACCATCGGGCCGTAGTGCGTATGCGTGGCGGAGATGGCGATGCGCTCGGCGGGCATGCCGGTGGCCGTCTCGATGGCCTCCCGGCAGCGCAGGACGGTGCCGCGCTGCACGGAGAGCACATCGCAGGTGATCAGGCAGATGGGCGCCTCGCCGTCGTCGAGGATCATGGCGCGGGCGAAGAGCGGGTCGCGCACCCGGTCTGCGTGGCGGATGCGCCAGTGCCCCGTCAGCGCGATCCCCAGCGGTGGGGTTATGTCGATCTCGGCAAGGCCGACGCTGAGCATGGATGTCGCCTCCGCGGTCGTCGTCCGTCGTTGTCGCTTGCTGTTCCGTTTGGACTGTGTATGTCAAGAGTGTTGTGCGATGGGGTCAGGCGGCGGCGCGCCGTCGGTTTCTTGTGCAGGTCGCGAAGAAGACCGGTTGCAGCAGCTTCTGGTATTCGCATCGGGGTAGGCGATGCGGTCTGCGGCGGCTCGGGAATACCTCCCGCGGCGGCCGGTCGGCCATGCTGCAACTCCCCCTGTCAACGCCGACGACGTACGGCAAAACGACCGGGCTGGGACGGAGACCAGCCCCTCCAAACGGCTGGACATACGGCAAACGACAACGCCGGGCGCTGACCCGTGCGTATCGGCGGCTGTGCGTTGCCTTTGCGCCCTACGCCTCCGCCGCCAGCTCCATCACCCGGTCGATGTTGTCGATGACCTTGCGGAAGCCGTCCACGTAGAGACGCATCAGCTCCATGTCATTCGGCGGGTAGACGCCGCGCAGGTAGCTGTGCGCCGCGATGAACTCCAGTGTCAGCGGGTAGTCCTCGCCGCGATACTCGTACTCCACGTCCGGGTTCAGCGCCCACGGCACGCCGCGGCCGAAGCCCTGCTTCTGCAGGAACACGTCCTGGCCCGGAATCGGCCGCGTCTGCCACTGGCCCATGCTGATGCCCTCGGCGGCGAGGGCCTTGACGCAGGCGGCCTTCATCTCACCCGCGCTGCAGTCGAGCCCGACCTCCTCGGGGCGGAACTCGACCACATACACGTAGTACACCGGCTGGCCCCACGGCGGCTCGGCCGGGCCGGCGACGCCGGGGATGTCCTCGAAGCTCTCGGTCAGGAAGTGCGCGAACTCGATGCGCCTGGCGTTGTTCTCGTCCAGGCGCGAGAACTGCGTGAGCATGAAGGCGTTCACGAACTCGTGCGGCCGGTAGTTCCACCCCAGCCCGAAGGCGTTGTACTCACGCTGCTGGCCGCTGGGAGGCACGACCTCCCCGAACTCCCGCATGCGCCGGGCGTGCTCGTAGGCGTCGTCATCGTCGGTGGTGAAGATCCCGCCCTCCCCCGAGGACAGGTTCTTCGAGCGGTTGGTCGAGAAGCCGGTGGTGAAGGGAATGCCGCCGATCTTCTGTCCGCCGTAGGTCGCGCCGTGCGCCTGGCAGGCATCGTGCACGACCATCAGGTCATGCCTCTCGGCGATCTCGAAGATCGGGTCGAGGTCGGCGGGCATGCCGTGGATGTGCACGGGCATGATCGCGGCGGTGCGCTCGGTGATCTTCTCCTCGATCAGCTCCGGGGCGATGGTGTAGTGGACCGGGTCGATGTCCACGAAGACCGGGATGGCGCAGTGGTGCAGGATGGCCGCCGCCGACGCCCAGAAGCTGAAGGCGCTGGTGATGACCTCATCGCCGGGCAGCACGCCCGCGCTGGCCACGGCCATATGCAGCGCCGAGGTGCCGGAGTTGGTGACCAGGGCGTACTTGCAGCCGCAGTACTCCGCCCACTTCTCCTGCATCGCCACCGCGTTCGGAGCGGAGTTGCCGTGGAAGATGTCGCTGTCGAACACATCCATGATGGCCTGGCGGTCCCGCTCATCGTGCGGGGGCCAGGTCCGCACCATCCCCTCGGGCACGGTGCGCGGTCCGCCGTCAAGTGCAAGCTTCTCTGCCATCCTCGTAACCTCCAGGTGTTGTGGTTGAGGCGTCATGATCGCGCGCGGCACGGCCTCCGAGTGTGGAGGCCCGGATCGGGCGGATGGTTCACCTCCGGGGGTCTGCTGTCCTGCTTTCTCGCCACAGAGGCGGCCTGAGCACGGCCGGGATGGCCAGCAGCGCCACGGCCACGAGCATGCACAGCTCCATCTGCAGGTGCGTTCCGCCCCGGACGGCCATCAGCGGCAGGTCATGCAGCGCCGAGGTCGTCGCGACGATAACGCCGCCCGGCAGCACCGATCCCGTGGCGACGCGCGCCCAGGACAGCACCAGCCCCAGCAGCGCGTAGGTCGCCACGCGCACCGGCAGCGCGCTCCGGTCCTCCCCGGCGACCAGCGGCGTGAGCAGCATCGGTGCACTCCACCACAGGGCAGCCGCCAGGGCCGCTGCCGCGCTCGAGACCGCGAACCCCAGGCCGATGAGCTGGCTCTGCAGCACGCCGCGCCATGGGAACTCTACGAAGGGCGCAAGCAGCAGGCCCATCAGCAGCCCGCCCGCGAGCCCCCCGGCGACCTCGCGCAGCAGGGGCTGCACTCCCTCCTCGATGCGGAGCTTGTGCTCCAGGGCCTCGACGAACCGCTTGGCGTCGCCCAGCCGCTGGACCTCGCCCATGCCGGCCGGGTCGAAGCGGCCGATGCCGACGATCAGCGGGAGGGCCGTGGCCATGAGCATCAGCGCGAGCCCCACGAAGGGCGCGACCAGGATCGTGCTGGCGCCGGGCCAGCGCAGGCCGTGGGCCCTCAGCGACAGCTTCCAGCGCACCGCAAGGGCAGCCGCGACGATGGGCGGCAGGACAACGAGGAACACGGCCAGCGCCAGGCAGGCGACCACCTGCGGCGAGCCTGCGGGCATGTCGGCGATCTCAGAGCCGCTCGCCGGTCCGGTCAGGAGCCTCACAGCCAGCACCGCAGCGAGGCCCGGGCCGAAGGTCCAGGCCAGCAGCAGCCAGGCCGGCCGCACGGGGGCGGCATCTGGCTTGGGCGCCGGGCGGTCGCTAGTCTCCTTCACGGCGAGCCTTCAGCGCGTCCCGGATGAGCAGGCCGATGATGGTCAGGAGCAATATCGATACGCTGATCACAGGCAGGGGAACCCCGAACATATCTCCCAGTCCAATCGGGTCGGCTCCGGTCGGTCCGCGGTCGGGCCCGGGCGGGCGTGTGCGGCATCGCCCGACGACTCGCCCATGCCGCGATCATACCACGTGCGGCGCGCGACGGCGACCTCAGCCGCGATGGCGTCACCCGGCGTCGCCATAGTCAAGCAGCACCTTGTTCCAGCCGACGAATGCGTCGATGCGGCGGAAGAGCGGGTTGTCCACCGGGATGTCGCCGCGCGCCGCCCGTGCGCGCATCAGCAGGTCGCACATCCGCACGCACTGGTGCCGCACCAGGTTCGTCCCCAGGCCCGACTGGTACTCCCAGGTGTAGAGGCCCACGCGCTCGTTCAGCGGCGGGCTCCCGCCCTCGATGTAGGCTTGCACGTAGTAGGGCGCGTTCCGCTCGACGTGCTGCGCCAGCTCCTCCCGCGTGGGCTGCTCCAGCACCTCACCGGCCGGACGCTCCACGAGTCGCTCAAGCTGGTTGCGGAGCCCCGCCACGTTGACGTGGTCGTGCGGCTGTGGCGGCGTATCGCGTCCGGTCGCGGCCATGTAGGCCTGCACCTGCCCGGGGTCATCCATGAAGTAGATCTCGCGCCCGTACATCTGGATCGGCCGGCCCGTCTCGACGTCGTAGTCCCACCACCACGCGTCCTCGCCATCGACGATGAGCTTGCCGGCCTCGAACCACTCCAGCACGCGCCGCACGGGCGCCAGGTACTTCTCGTCGAGCGTCGCCGAGTATGCGGCGAACAGGCCCTTCGCCGCCCAGCGCGCGCCGTACTGAGTGACCGCCGGCGGCTCGAAGTGGCGTGCCTCCGCCGGGTTGTTCTCCGCGTCGTACTGCCCCGCCCATCCCGCGAGCTTCCCGGTGTCGATGAAGGCCTCGATCAGCCAGTCGGCGCCGCGCAGCGCGGCCTCGCGGTAACGCTCATCGCCGGCGTACTCGTGCATGTTGAGCAGCGCCTGCACTGGCCCCGACGTGCCGTAGTCGTTGACCTCACCGCCGCCCTCGATGCCGCGCGCGGTCACCCCAACCTGCCTCTCCGGCAGCCAGTGGTGCGGCCACGAGCCGTTGGGGTTCTGCGCGAGCAGCAGGAAGTCGGCCACGCGCCTGGCCGCGTCCAGGTACTGCTGCTCGCCCGTTACGCGGTGCATGTAGCACAGCAGCATCAGCGGCCCGGTCTGGCAGTGGTCCTGGATCAGCGCCGAGCTCGTGGCCGGGATGTACTCGCCGTCCTCGAAGTAGTAGCCGTGCACCCAGAAGCCGAAGTCGGGATCCTGGGTGGTCAGATACATGTCCGCGGTGTTGCGCGCGGCCTGCAGATAGCGCTCATCCCCGAGCGCCTCGTAGGCGAAGAGCATCTCGGCGGCCCCGAAGGCGGTGTGACTGTCCTTCGAAAGCCAGATCATGTTGCGCGGCTCGGGCATGCGGAACTTGGCCGTCCACTGCAGCAACGACGGCCACTTGATGCTCAGGCACCAGCCCCCGTGTCGCTGGGTCTCGAGCAGCATCCTCAGGTGTTGCCGCGCCACCTGCTCGCAGCGTGCCAGGTTCGGATCATCGGGGAAGAGCGTCGCCTCGGCGGTCCATGTCGGGTCCTGCGGGCGCGGACCGTCGTAAGGCGCATCGGATGCCATCACCTGCTCCGCGTCAGGCCAGGGGACGCTCAGGATCGCGATCTCGTCCATGAGCCCGTCCAGCGGCTGCTGATTCTCGGCTCTGTAGTGGTGCGTGTTGCCGAAGATCGCCGCGAGGTACTCGTGCGGGCGCTCGATGGTCTCCGGAATCTCGCCCTCCACCACCTCGTCATCGACGACCAGCCAGACGCCGCGGCTGTCGAAGTCCCAGGAGAACGCGAGGTGGTGCCAGGCGCCCGGATCGAGCCCGGCGGCCTCCGTGGAAGCCAGCACGACCTCCTCGGCGTCCCAGTTCCACTCGTCGCCACCGACGTGGGCGACCAGGTCGATGGCGTTGTCCTCGGTCTTGCGCAGCGACAGCGCCAGCCCCTGCTTCGGCCAGAGGCTCTCGTCGGCGATCATCCCCTCGATCGTGCGGCACAGCGCCGCGAGGCAGTGCGGGCGGCCGTCGGCGAAGATGTTGGCGTCGCCCGACCTGACGTGCATGGAGACGGTCCCGGCCTCCAGTGGCACGTTGTCGAGGCCGTCGAAGCCGATGTAGCCCATCTTCGAGGTGTTGCGCCAGGCCTGTCCGTGCAGGCCGCCATCGACCAGCTCGAAGTTGTAGCCGAACTGATAGGGGTTGCCGGCGGCCTTCCAGGCGTATGTGGTGCCCTCGAAGTCCAGGTAGAAGATCACCGCGTCATCGCCCGCCCACTGCGAGGCGGGGGCCTGCGCGAGGGCCGGGGCCGATGCCAGGACAGCCAGTGCCATGAGCCTGCGGCGCATAGCCGAGGTCCTCCTTCTTGCGGGAAGAGGTCCGGGGCAGTACAATTCGCTCCGGATGCACTCGGACCTGCCACCATTCGCTCTGGAGGCGACGCTCGATGGTGCGCGCACTGGTCGCTGTCCTTGCCGGCTCAGCGGTCGCATCAGGGGTCTCGGCGACGGAGCTGGGGATCGACGGGAGCCGCTTCACGCTCGACGGCGAGCCGACGTTCCTGCTCGGCATCAGCTACTACGCGGGCCTGGCGCGCACGCCGGAGCTGATGGAGCGTGACCTCGATGACCTGCGTGCCCACGGCGTGAACTGGGTCCGCGTGTGGGCGACGTGGGATCGGCACGGCACGGAGCCGGCCGTGGACGCGGAGGGAGCCGCCGTCGAGCCGGCCATGCAGCGGCTGAAGACGCTTGTGCGGCTCGCCGACGAACGCGGGATGGTCGTGGACGTGACCTTCCACCGCGGCGGTGGCCTCACGTCGCAACAGGCGCATCTCGCCGCGGTGCGAACGATCACCCAGGCGCTGCTGCCCTGGCGCAATGCATACATCGACGTGGCGAATGAGCGCGATGTCGGCGACGCCCGGTTCGTCAGTCTCGAGGAGTGCCGGGAGCTGCGCGACGCTATCCGGGAGATCGATCCGCGGCGGCTCATAACCGCCTCATGCGCGCTCGGCTCGCGGGAGGCGCTCGCTGAGTACCTGGAGACCACGCAGCTCGACTTCATCACGCCGCATCTGCCGCGGGGCGCCCGCGACCCGGCGAAGACCGAGGAGCGCGTGCGTCAGTACCTCGCGCGGATGCAGGAGATGGGGCGACTGGTGCCGGTGCATCTGCAGGAGCCCTTCCGGCGCGACTACGGCTCCTGGCAGCCGGGTGCGGAGGCCTTCCTGACTGACCTGCGCGGCGCCATCGCAGGCGGCGCGGCGGGCTGGTGCCTGCACAACGGCAGCAACCGCCGCGCGGACGACGGCGAGCCGCGGCGCTCGTTCGATCTGCGCCCCGAGCGCGGACCGTTCATTGAGACGCTCGACGAGGTCGAGCGCGAGGTGCTCGGCCAGATGGCGGGCGTGCTGTCCGCCGGCTGAACTCAGGGCGCCAGGTCGATCTCCAGGTCATCGACGAATATGGTGTGCTGCGTCCAGCCGGCGCCGGTCTCCAGGTCGTACTCCATGACGAACTCCAGCGGCGGGCCGTCCTGCACGGCGTTCTCGTCGCCGCCACGCACCGACACGGGCGGGTCAGCCGACAGGTCCCACTCCACGCGCTGCCAGCCGGTGCCCTGCAGCGTGCGGGGCGCACCCCAGAAGCCCTCGCCCTTCGCGTCGCGCACGCGCAGCCGATAGGGGATGGGCGGCCCATCGTTGTACACCCAGAATGCGACCCGCTCGATGGGCCGGTCGAAGAACTGGAACCTGGCCGAGAAGAGCTTGATCTCGAGGCCTCCCGGCGGGCCCGGCGGAAGCTGCACCATCACGCGGCCCGCGCTGGCGCCCGAGTGTGCCTGCTCCGCGGACAGCTCGGCCACGCCGCCCACCCTCGCCCCGGCCTGGCTCTCCTCGGGGACGGGATAGATGCGATTCCACGGGTTCGACGCCTCGAAGTCCCAGGTGTAGCGCGTGCCGCCATCGGGAAGCGCCTCGGTCTGCGCCTCCGGCGCGGGCGCGTCGGGCTCGGGCAGGTCGATCGCGACGTAGTCGTCCGGGCGCTCGCCTACCGCGGCCTGCGGCTGAGGCTCCTCTGGCGCCGCCGCGGCCTCGCCGAGGGTCAGCGTCAGGTCATCGACGTAGTAGAGCAGCTCGGTCTGGCCCTCTCCCGGCTTGATGGAGGTGGTGAGGACGAACTCCAGCGGGGCGTCCTGCAGCCCGTCCTCGTCGCCGCCGGCGATCCTGTGCGGGGGCTCGGACGACAGGTCCCAGACAAGCTCCTGCCAGCCGCCGCCCTCGTGCCAGATGCCGGGCCCGTAGAAGCTCTCGCCGCGGATGTCGCGGATGCGCAGAGAGAAGGGCAGGCGCGTCTGACAGTACACCCAGCAGCTCCAGGCCGAAACCGGCCCGCCGGTGTCGATGTCCTCGGTGAAGAGCTTGAGGCTCATGCCGTCGGGCGCCCCGGGCGGCGCCGTCATGGTGACCTTCGCCGAATGACCACCCGAGTGCGCCTGCTCGGCGGAGAGCTCCGAGGCGGCCGGCACCTCCGCGCCGCCGACCTCCTCCGGCTCGGGGTAGGTGCGCGGCCACGCGTTCTCGTCCTCGAAGTCGAACGTCATCCGCTGACCCTCGACCTCGCCGCGTACCACAGGCGGCTGCTCGCCTGCGGGCTGAGCCGCCGCCTCGGTGTCGGCTGCCGGCGTAGTCCAGCCTTCGGGCGCCAGCTCGACCTCGAGGTCGTCGAAGAACAGCGTCATCTCACTCCCTGCGTCCATCCCGATCTCGACCACCAGCTCCATGGTCGGGCCGTCCTGCCTGCCGTCATCGTTGCCGGCTCCACCGAGCACCGGCGGGCGCTCGTCGAGGTCCCAGGTGATCTGCCGCCAGTCCGTCCAGTCAACCGCCACCGGCGTGTCGTAGAAGCCCTCGCCGCTGCCGTCGCGGATGCGCAGGCGGGCCTCGCGCCCGGAGCCGTCGCCGCGCAGCCAGTAGCTGATCTTCCGCACCGGCCGATCGTAGGGCAGGTACTGCGAGAAGAGCTTGATCCTGTAGTGGCCCGGAGCGCCGTGGGGCGTCTGCACGTGCAGACGCGCCGACCGCTCGCCCGAGTGCGCCTGCTCGTCGGAGAGCTCGGACACGCCCTGCACGGCGATTCCGTCCTGGCTCTGCTCGGGCACGGGGTAGACGCGCGACCAGGGGTTCTCGTCCTCGAAGTCGTAGGAGTAGCGCCGCCCGCCGGCCGCCGTCTCTTCGGCCTCGGTGGTGAGCACCGGGATGCCGGAGACGCCGCTGGAGACCGCCGCGGTGCGATCCTCGGGGCCGATGTGGATGCCGCCGTAGGCGCCGCTGTCGGCGCCGGCGTATCCCGGCGAGCCCTCGGCCAGGTAGACGCCGCGCTCGTCGAAGGCCGGCTCACCGATGAACGAGTGCTCGTCGTTGCCCGTCGCCGCGCGGTAGTCCGCGAAGGCCTCGGCGGTGTACTCGGTCCCTGCCACGAGGAAGCGCCCCGGGAAGTAGAGGTTGTGGTCGGCGATGTACTCGCCCGCCGAGGCGACCTCGCGCTCGGCGCCACCCATGACCACGGAGTTGGCCACGAAGGCCTTGCCGCCGTCCTGCACGTCGATGACCGGGTTGCCCCCGTCGAGCAGACAGTGCTCGATCACGCACTCGGAGTTGGGGGCAACAAAGACGCCGACCTCCTCGTCGGTTGAGCGGACCACCACGTTGCGCAGGTTCGTGAAGCTGGTGGCGAGCGGGTGCTCGTGTGAGTGCGGGAACTTCGTGGTCGAGCAGGGGAGCAGCTCGATGTTGATGGGGCTGCCGGAGACCTCGCAGTCGGTGAGGGAGTGCACGCCGCCGTTGAAGCGCACGCCCTTCAGGCGATTGTCGCGGCAGACTATCCCGGTGAAATGGGTGCGGGAGAAGATGATGTCGTTGATGCCGTGGCAGTAGTTATGCGAGAAGTCGCCGTTGCGCACGTAGCACTCGGCGTTCTCGTGGGCGGAGAAGCCCTCGTCGCCGTTGTAGATGCCCGTGACGTTCTCGAACCACATCGGCCCGGTGCCGCCGTGGAGGTTGAAGCCGTCGTTCCAGAAGTTCATGCAGGTGAGGTCGCGCACGATGATCCAGCCCGCGCCGCTGGTCGCGACGCCCGAAGGCCGCCCCGCCGCCGCGGTCAGCAGCAGCCCGTAATCGCTCGGCTCGCTGCCCTCGGCCGGCCGGAAGTAGAAGGTGCCGTCCTCCCAGAACCACTGCTCGGGCTCAAGCTCGGTGGCCGACCTCCCCTTGACGAAGTGCCGCTCGTGGCCGAAGACCATCATCCGGTCGTGCGTGGGCAGCGGGAGCCGGTAGACGCCGCCCTCCTCGGTCCACCCTTCGGTCGGCGCGGGATCGGAGCCACAGAGCACGGCGCCGCCGCCCTCGATGATAATCGGCGCTTCCGGGAGTCCATGCCTGTGCAGCTTCAGCGACTCGCGGTAGGGCTCGTCCATGGGGATGATCCTGAGCGTGTCGCCCGGACCCAGTGCCTCGGCGCCCTGCGCGATCGTCTTGAAGGGAGCGTTGATCCCGTCATTGCCGTCATCCCCGCGCACGCCGTCCACCGTGTAGGTCTCAGCGAGTGCGGCTGCGGCGAGCAGGAGGCACAGCATAACCGCGGTCAATGCGGCGAGGGCACGATGAAGTCGCATGAGGCCACCTCCGGGCGGTCGCATCGGGTCCGTGCGCCTGACAGGGGGCAATTCGCGTCTGAGCGGCGCGGCCCTTCCGCGCCCCGCCTGCACTCACACGAACTGCAGCAGGACCACGCCGCCGATGAGCAGCAGCGCGCCGAGGCCCAGGCGGGGGCTGAAGCGCTCGCGGTAGGCCACCCAGCCGACCAGCGCCGCGAGCAGGGGGTAGGTCGAGGTGATGATGACCACGCGCGGCGGGCCGGCTATCTGGATGGCCCAGACGAAGAGCGCGTAGGCCGCGGAGAAGCTTATCAGCCCGTGCGCCATGAAGCACCAGATGTCGTGTCCGGGCATCGCCAGCAGCTCCCGCCACGCCCCCGAGGCCGCCGCCCAGATGCTCCACACGATCAGTCCCGACCCCAGCAGCAGCGCGTTGGAGGCCATCGGCCCGATCCGCGCGGGCAGCATCCCGATGAGGGTCTCGCCGATGGCCCAGAAGATGCAGGCGGCGACGGCGTACGCGATCGACTCCCAGTGGCCGTCCCGCTCCGTCCCGTCGGCCGCGGAGGCGGGCTTGCCCACCATGAGACCGCCGAGGAACACGAGCATGGCCGCGCCGAGCAAACCCCAGCGGAAGACCTCCAGCCCCAGCAGGATCGAGAGGAAGAGCACCAGCAGGATCTTCACGCGCGTAACGGGCACCGCGACGGAGAGGCTGCCTCTCTGGATCGCGAGGTAGTAGGCGCCGCAGCCGAGCGCGAACTGCAGCGCGCCGCTCACGACGTAGAGCCCCAGCTCGCCGTAGCTGAGGGTCGCCAGCTTCGCGATGTCCTGGCCCGAGAGCACGAACATCGCGATCGTGCCGGTGGCCATGGCGATGCCGATCCCCAGGCTCCCGGAGGTCCGGGCGCGCTTGATGGGGATGACCACCAGGCCCCACAGCAGCGCGGCGATCCCCGCGAGCACGTACGCGAGCGTCTGCTCGCTCATGGGGCGAGCTCCAGCAGCAGGGCCGCGTACGCCGTGAGCCCCGGTATCGTGATCTCGCCGCCCTCGCAGGCCAGCGTTCGCGGCTCCTCCCCCGGCACCACCAGCGTCGCGCGCGCGATGGCCTCGCCCCCCGGCGGCTCGAAGGCCACGCGCAGCCCATCCACCGGGATCGTGCGGTCGGCCTCCTGCTGCTCGAACTCGCCGAGATCGGGGTGCAGCTCGGCGTTGTAGTTGATGAGCTGCAGCAGCGCGCCATCGGCCGTCAGTGCCACGTCGCAGTACACCTGGCCCGCGCCCTCGCCCTCAAGGCGGAGCATCGGTCGGTCGGGCAGCACCGGCGCGAGCAGCTCAAGCGCCGCCGCCTGGGCCTCGGGCTCGGGATGGTGCATCTCCGAAACCGCGAGAATCTCCGGGGCCGCGGAGACCTTGATGCTCGGCCCTTCGCCAGCGATCTCCTCCACCTCGTAGCCCGCGCCATAGGGCTCCCAGGCACCGTCGCCAAGCAGGTTCTGCGTGGTCTCTTGTGCCTCCGGGTCCCACGGCCCGAACTTCACCCTCCGGAACCACGCAGTCCCGCCGTGATGCCGGAAGAGCAGGTGGATGCCGGCGCTGCGGATCGGCTTCGTCGGCTCGATCACGCGGCGGGAGAACTCCCAGTCGTGTGTGCCCGGGGCGAAGGTGGCCACCTGGCCCCAGAGGTGGCTCCCGTCGGTGTGCGTCAGGTCCACGTAGAGCGAGTAGTCGCTGTCACGGCCCCCGCTGACGCTCAGGGCCCTGCTCTCACCCTCGATCGCCAGCGGCGCCGCGACCTGCTGATTGATCGCCACCGACTGCACGGCGCCGAGCACGCTGCCCGAGGTCGCATCGCGAGGCGCGTACCAGACCTCGTGCCCGCCGATCTCCCGGCTGACGACCTCTTCGGCGTCCTCAGGCCGCACGAAGAGGTCCGCCACGGTCTCGCGTTCGCCCCAGTCCCCCGCGTAGCGCGGCATCTCGCCCACGAAGAGCACCCGGCCTCCGGCGGCAACGTTCTGCTCGAGCGCCACCGCCGCCTCGTCCGTCAGCGCCGCCGCATCCAGCACGACCGTCGCCGGGCACTGCGCCAGCCGCTCGGTGGTCAGCCCGACGTCAGAGTGGATGACGAACGGGATGTGCGCGCGCATCAGCGCCTGGCCGATCGCATAGAGCTGCTTCCGCGAGCCGCCGCTGGTGAGATAGCTGCGCGGTGAGAACACGATGCCCACCTCGCCGATCTCCCGGCGACTGGTGAGGGCGGGCTCAAGCGCGGCCCAGGTGGCGTAGATGTCCTTCACCATCGGCGCGTGCTCGCGCAGCAGGTTCCCGGTGCCCGGGCCACCGAGCCCCAACCATGAGACCGCGCCCTGGCTCATGATCTCACAGAGCGCGACCTTCGCGCGGTCCCCGGCCATCCGCCCGTGATGGCGGCCGTTCTCGTCGGAGATGAGATGGTAGGTCACGGACATGGCGATCTGGTGGTCGCTGAGCGCGTGGGCGAGCTTCAGCCACAGGATCTGCTGGCTCGCCGGGGGGAACGGCCCCCACGTGGTGCCCTCGATGCACATCATGTCGAAATGCTCGCCGCGCGCGCCGTCGCTCTCATACGCCCACTGGTAGGTGCTGCCCGAGTCCTGGTGCCAGGTCCCGTCGGTTGCGAAGCCGGGGCGGATCGCGCGGGCCTCGTCACGCACCATGCCGAGGAAGTCCATCACGCGGAGGATGCGGAACTCACGCAGGTGCATGCGGGTCGCAAGGTCATCCGGCAGGTCGAGCAGATCAGTGGCCGCGAGCCCTCGAGCCCGGGCGAATTCCTCCCACGCGCTCTGGCAGTACTCGCAGAAGCACGGCTCGTAGTGGGACGCGTAGTCGATGTGGCAGCCGTCCCACCCGGCCTCCGCCATCTCGCGGAAGATGCCCGCGGCGTACTCGCGCCACCTCCGGTTGTTGACGCATGCCGACCAGTTGTTGGCGACACTGGGGAACAGCGGATCGTAGGGGCGCCGGTAGCTGCCGTCCAGGTTGACCGCCGCCATCGAGGTGATGGTCTCGATATCGTCATCGAAGGTCGCCGGGCGGATGGCGTTCATGGTGAACCAGGTGCGCGTGCGCAGGCCCGCGGCGTGCGCCTCCTCGGGCTGCACGCCCATCACGCAGTTCACACCGGCGTCGGTCCACTCCTCGATCGATACGTCGTCGATCCCGCGAACCAGCAGCTCGCGGACGGCTCCCCGGCGCCAGAAGTCGGCCAGGTCGGGTATCTCCTGGCACGCAGCCGCGACGGGCAGGAGCACGGTCATTACGGTCAGCAGCGTTCGCATGGCCTTCGCCTCCCTGCGGCCCCGCCGGGGGGCACGGCGCGGGGTCACGTACGCAGCGGCCGCAGGCAATGCACGCCCGCGGCCGTCACCGGCTGCTGTGGTCGGACCGTCAGGTCGCCCTCCCGGACCTTGATCGCCCCGTGCTCCTCACCGCCCCCCCGGGGCGCTGTTCGATCAACTCTGAGGCTGCTGCGTCTCCCCCCGATCCGCTGCATCGTCGCCGGAGTCCCCCTCGGCTGCTACGCCGGCCTGCGCCTTGATGCGCCGGGCGGCCTCCTTTGCGCCCTCGTGATCGGGGTGCAGCGCCAGCTCCATCTCCAGCTCCGCCATGGCCTCGGGCAGGCGGTCCTTGCGCCAGTAGGCGATGGCGAGGTTGTAGTGCGCGTCGCGGAACTCGGGATCGACCTGCAGCACCCCAAGCAGCAGATCCACCGCCTCGTCGAGCTGATCGAGCGCGCTCTTGGATGCCGCCAGGTCTAGCAGGACCTTGGGGTTCTCGGGCGCTATCTCGTGGGCGGCCTCGAACTGCCGCGCCGCAGCGACATACTCCCCCGTGCTGTAGTAGGCCGTGCCCAGGTTCACGCGGGCGGTCAGATTCTCGGGCTCTTCGCGCGCGATCTCCGAGAGGGTCTCGATGGCCGACTGCAGCTCACCCCGTGAGATGGCCTCGGTGGCCTCCCTCAGGCGCCGGCTGGTGTCCCTGTCATCCTTGCGCTTCCGCCTGCCGAATGGCCACATGAGCCGACCTCCACCGTCGCTGCCGCGCCCCGGCATTATACGGGAGCGCTGAAGTGCCCGTCAATGCGAGAGGGAGGGCGGGCAGCACCCGGCTTCGTGTGCATGCGCGCAGCCAAGGGCGGGGTGCCCGTGGCACCGAACGGCTCACGACGACGCGAGGTGTGCCGTACGGACGGGCCGCCTGAGGCGCGAATGTCCTCTATTCGCGTCGAAGGTGGCCCGCGCCGTCGTGCATCCCATGGAGGGTGATCCCGCCCGTGGGCGGGATCGGGTTCCACCCCGGCCCATCGTTCTCATGTCGCGAAGTCTCGTCTCTGTGTTCAACGCACATCGGGCCGGCATAGAAGCTGAGCCGGCGACCGCCGACAACGGCCGGGCCGGAGCGGAGGCCTGCCCCTCCAAGCGGCACGGCAAAGGCCGGGCGCGGCACAGGTCCGCGCCCTACAACACGCCCAACGGCGCACGGGGCTGGAGCCCCGTGCCACGGACCTGGCGCATCCGTGCGGGAAGGGCGCCGCGGGTACCGAGTCGTCCGGACGCCTGCCGCCCCCCCTCTCTGCAGGCGCAGTACGAACTCTGCGCTTTGACCTGCTCTTTTCGCGAATCTCTTTGTGGCATATCCGAAACAAGCGGCAAATGCGGGCCCTCCGGTTCCTATACTCATAGGGGACCCCACTTCCGGCGCCGCGGCCCCAGGCCGATCGCGACGGCGTGGTGCGCACCTTGACAACCGAATAGAAGCCGCGGGCGGGAGTGTAATCCCGCGCCTCCAGACGGCAGACAGAGCTGAGCGGTGCGTTTGGAGTGGGCGCTCCCCGGGCGTGAGGGCATTCGACGCAGAATACCGTCGGGATGGGACCCGGTGGGCGGATGGATCGCGATGCCGGCCCGCATACCCCCTCGTTGCGCGCGGGGATAGGGCATGGTATACTTCAGCAGCGGCTCAGGGGGGACACCGGTGGGCTTGGAGCGGACGATGGCGAACCCGCATCCTGAGACTCTCAATGCTATCTGCAGCCGCGTGCAGGAGTACTGGTCCGATGAGGACCTCGCGCGGCTGGAGGCGGCCTTCAAGTTTGCGGAAGAGGCCCACAGGGACAGCCCGGACCGGAAGACCGGGCACCGCTTCATCACGCACCCCGTTGCCGTCGCCGAGATTCTGGCCGAGATCGAGGCCGATCCCGCCGCGGTGGTCGCCGCGCTACTGCACGACACCGTGGAGGACACCGAGGCCAATCTGGACGAAATCCGGGAGGAGTTTGGTGAGACCGTCGCCGTGCTGGTGGACGGCGTCACCAAGCTGAGTCGTCTCAGCTCCCAGAGCAAGCAGGAGCGCCAGGCGGAGAACCTGCGCAAGATGTTCCTGGCGATGGCCGACGATATCCGCGTGGTGCTGATCAAGTTCGCGGACAGGCTGCACAACATGCGCACGCTGTTCGTGCTGCCCGAGGAGAAGCAGCGGGCGATCGCGTACGAGACGCTGCATATCTACGCCCCGCTCGCGCACCGGCTGGGGATCTGGCGCTTCAAGTGGGAGCTTGAGGACCTTTCGTTCCGCTATCTGGAGCCCGACCGCTACTACGAGGTCGCGCACCTGCTGGGGCTTGGGCGTGAGGAGCGGGAGCGGAAGATCGAGGCGGTGCGGCAAGCGGTGCGCGGGCGTCTGGAGCATGCCGGTATCGCGGCGACGGTCCAGGGCCGGGCCAAGCACATCTATTCGATCGCCCAGAAGATGGAGAAGCAGGACATCAGCTTCGACCGAATCGCCGACCTGGCCGCCATCCGCGTCATCACCGACAGCGTCGCCGACTGCTACGCGGCTCTGGGCTTGGTCCATGATCTGTGGATGCCCATTCAGGGCATGTTCACCGACTATATCGCCAAGCCGAAGGCGAACAAGTACCAGTCGCTGCACACCAAGGTCATCGGGCCGGACAAGCAGCCGCTGGAGGTCCAGATCCGGACGTGGGAGATGCACCGCGTGGCGGAGTACGGCGTCGCGGCCCACTGGCACTACAAGGAGGGCGGGCGCGGCGCGGCGCCGGACGAGCAGATCTCGCTGCTGCGCGAGGTGCTGGAACTCGAGACGGACCTGACTGAGAGCCACGAGTTCCTTGAGCTGCTGCAGATGGACCTCTTCCACGACCGGGTCTTCGTGTTCACCCCCGATGGCGATGTGATCGATCTCCCCGCCGGCGCTACTCCGATCGACTTCGCCTACCGCATCCACACGGAGGTGGGCCATCAGTGTGTGGGGGCTCGGGTCAACGGCCGCCAGGTGCCGCTGAGCTATGAGTTCGCCAACGGTGACATCGCGGAGATCATCACCTCGCCGGGCTCCGAGCCGAGCCGGGACTGGCTGGACCTGGTCGAGAGTTCGCGGGCAAAAGCGAAGATCCGGCGGTACCTGCGGGCCAAGGTGCATGCCGAGAACGTGGACGCGGGCCGCGCCGCCCTGCGCCAGGCGCTGCAGCACTACCCGCCCGCCCTCAGGGAGTGCGTGGACCTCGACGACCTGGAACCGGTGCTGGAGGACTTCGGCTTCCGGGAGACCGATCACCTGCTGGCGGCCATCGGCTTCGGCGACATCGAGGCCGCGACGGTGCTCAAGCATCTGCTGGCCGACGAGACGCAGCCGGCGACCCTGGCCGAGGAGGTGGAGCAGGTTCTGGCCGAGTCGGGGGGTGGGGGCGGCTCGTCCGGCCGGGGCGTGCCCGCGGTGGCCATCGATGGCGTGGAGGGCTTCCAGTGCCGGCTTAGCAAGTGCTGCTCGCCGCTGCCGGGTGATGACATCACGGGCTACATCACGCGCGGCCGGGGCTTGACTATCCACCGCAGTGACTGCAATAACCTGCGGTACCACGCCGAGAAGGACCCCGAGCGCGTGGTTCCGCTGACCTGGTCAGGGCAATCCGGAGACGCGGTGTTCCAGCACGATGTGGAGATCGTCGCCGTGGATCGAGTCGGGCTCTTCTCACACATAGCAGCGGTGGTCGCCGAGGCGGGCATCAACATCGCATCGGCCAACGCGACTACGACTGACTCCGGACTTGCGCGGCTGGACATGAGGCTCGACATCCGGCGGCGCCAGGACCTGGACCGGGTGCTCGAGCGCCTGCGGTCACTCATCGATGTCGTCCACGTGCGTCACCTGTCGCTCACCGGTTAGTTCGCTCGATCTCCTGCAACTTTCCGTGCCTGCGTGCCTCTAAGACTGAGAGCACTCGGCGCGACCCGCGGTGCGCCGTGATTCCATCTGAGGTGCGCGGTCAGTGGGAATCCCCCTGGTAGACTTGCAGTCACAGTATCTGGATATCCGAGATGAGGTCCTTGCGGCCTTCGACGAGGCCCTGACGGGCATGCAGCTCAATCTGGGGCCCAACGTGCAGGCCTTCGAGGAGGAGTGGGCGGAGTTCTGCGGCGTGAGACACGCCATCGGCGTGGGCAACGGGACCGAAGCGCTGAATCTGCTGCTTCAGGCCCACCGCATCGGCCCCGGCGACGAGGTCATCACCGTCGCCTTCACCTTCATCGCGACGCTCGAGGCGATCCTGCAGGTGGGCGCGACTCCGGTGATGGTTGACATCGACCCCGAGACGATGTGCATCGCGCCCGAGG
Organism: Candidatus Zipacnadia bacterium; assembly: GCA_029820945.1. Lineage (GTDB taxonomy): Bacteria > Armatimonadota > Zipacnadia > Zipacnadales > UBA5352 > JALGUJ01. Next base: position 28,663 of record JALGUJ010000009.1, read on the forward strand.
AGGTGGGGGAGAAGATCACCCCACGCACGCGGGCGATCATCGCCGTGCACCTCTACGGCCAGCCCGCGGACATGCAGGCGCTGGCCGAGGTCGTGGGCGACCGCGACATCAGGCTGTTGGAGGATGCCGCGCAGGCGCACGGCGCCACCTGCCGCGGACGACCGGCAGGGAGCCTGGCCGACGGAGCCGCCTTCAGCTTCTACCCAAGCAAGAACCTCGCGGCCTACGGCGAGGCGGGCGCGATCACGACGGACGCGCGCGAGATCGACGACACGGTTCGACACCTGCGCGTGCACGGCAGCCGCGAGAAGTACGTGCACAGGCTGGTGGGCTACAACAGCCGGCTCGACGAGCTGCAGGCGGCGGTGCTGCGCATCAAGCTCAGGCGGCTGGCCGACTGGAACGAGGCGCGTCGCCGCCACGCCAGGCGCTACAGTGAGCAGCTCGCGGGGATCGACGGCCTGCAGCTTCCCGTCGAGAGGGAGTGGGCGCGGCACGTCTACCACGTCTACACGGTGCGCAGCCCGCGCCGGGATGAGATCGCGGAGGCACTGGAGGCCGAGGACATCGGCTACGCGATCCACTACCGCGTGCCCTGCCACCTGCAGGAGGCGATGGCGGACCTGGGCTGTGGGCCCGGCTCGCTCCCGGAGACGGAACGCGCGGCCGCAGAGGTCATCTCGCTGCCCATGTACCCGGAGCTGACGAACGAGCAGATCGACCGCGTCTGCGAGGTCGTGCGATCGGTGCTTGAGTAGTCGAATCTGAGCCGGAGCACGAACGCACCCACGGGCCAACGATGAGGGCCGCCCGTGGGTGCGCCGGTTCGCGGGAGGGTCCTACAGCTCGTAGACCTCCTCGGCGGGGATCACCTGAATCCCGCTGTCCTCGAGGACCCCGAGCGTGCTCTCCAGCGCCGCGTCATCGACCTTGAACAGGACGACTGCATCGCCGGCGATGGTGATGAAGAAGGCATACATGTACTCGACGTTGATGTCCTCGGCCTGCAGATGCTCGAGCACCTCGCCCAGGCCGCCCGGACGGTCCGGGATGCGGAGCGCCAGCACGCCCGTGCTGCCCACCGAGAACCCGGCGGACTGCAGGACATCAACCGCCTCGTCGGGCTTATCCACGATCAGCCGCAGGATGCCGAAGTCCGAGGTGTCGGCGATGCAGAGGGCGCGGATGTTGATGTCCGCCCCGCCCAGTGTCTGACACACCTCCGCGAGCCTGCCGGACTTGTTCTCGAGGAAGACCGAAACCTGCCTGGACAACAGCTCAGCATTCGTCATCGCTCACGCCTCCTCACGCATGTCTATCACGCGCTTGGCCTTGCCGATGCTTCGTTCTATGGTCTTGGGCTCGACGAGCTTGACATCCACGCGAATGCCCAGGGCCGAGCTGACGCGCTCGCGGATGCCCTCCTCGAGGGCCTCCAGCTTGCGGACCTCGTCTGAGAACGTCGCCGGTGAGACCTCGACCTCGATCCGGAGGTTGTCCAGCCGCCCCTCGCGGGTGAGGACGAGCTGATAGTGCGGCTCGAGCCCCTCGATCTGCAGCAGGACCTCCTCGATCTGCGACGGGAAGACGTTGACGCCGCGGATGATGAGCATGTCGTCGGTGCGTCCGGTGATGCGCTCCATGCGTGGCTGGGTGCGCCCGCACTCGCAGGGCTCCACGTCCAGCCGCGTGATATCGCGGGTGCGGAAGCGGATGATGGGGAAGGCCCGCTTGGTGATGCAGGTGAAGACCAGCTCACCGCTCTCGCCCGGCGGCAGTGGCTCGCCGGTATCGGGGTCGATGACCTCGGGGATGAAGTGGTCGTCGAAGACGTGCAGGCCCGCCTTGGCCTCACACTCGGCCGCCACGCCCGGGCCGATGACCTCGGTGAGCCCGTAGATGTCATGGGCGGAGAGGCCGAGGCGTTCCTCGATGGTCTCCCTCGTGCCCTCGCTCCAGGGCTCAGCCCCGAACAGGCCGGACTTGAGGCTGAGCGTGCCGGGGTCGATGCCTATCTCCTCCGCGGTGTCCACGATAGTGAGGGCGTAGGAGGGGGTGCAGCAGAGGATGGTGCTGCCCAGGTCCTGCATCAGCATGAGCTGGCGCTCGGTGTTGCCTCCGGAGGCGGGGATGACGAGACAGCCCATCAGCTCGCCGCCGTAGTGCAGGCCGAGGCCGCCCGTGAAGAGCCCGTAGCCGTAGGCGTTGTGCAGCACGTCATGGCTGCTGCCGCCGCCGCAGGCGATGGTGCGGGCGATGGTCTCGGCCCAGATGTTGATGTCCTCGCGCGCATAGCCCGCGATGACCGGCTTGCCCGTGGTGCCTGACGAGGCGTGGATGCGCACGCACTCCTCCGGTGGCACGGCGAACAGGCCGAACGGGTAGGTATCGCGCAGATCGTCCTTGGTGGTGAAGGGCAGCCGCCGCAGGTCATCCAGTGACCGGATGTCCTCGGGGGCAACGCCCGCCTCCGCGAAGCGGTCGCGGTACCATGGCACGTTGACGTTCAGTCGAGCCACAGTTTCACGCAACCGCCTCACCTGCAGCTCGGCACGTTCCTCGGGGTCCATACACTCGTAGAACGGGTCCCAGATCATCTGCGACGCCTCCTTCTGACTGCATGACGTCCCGCCGTTGAATCCGCTCGCATCGGCCATTGCCCCGCGGTCAGTGGGCCTCCATCATCTCCCGGCCGGCCGCGAACGCCCTCAGGTTCACGTCCAGGGCCTTTGGCTTGAGGACCAGCCGCAGCGCCCGCTCCCAGACGTCGTGGGGCAGCTCCAGCAGCACCCAGAGAGCGCCCAGCATGACGGTGTTGGCCGCGCGAGGCTCCCCCAGCTCGCCCGCCGTGCGCGCCGCGGGGATCACGCTCACCTCCCGGCCGCTGGCCAGCACGCGGTCCAGCACGTCGTCCGGGTAGCTGAAGCCCTCCAGGTCAACGGTCACGGGCGCGATGCGGCGCGTGTCGATGAGCACCCTGGCGGCCGGTGACGTCTGGCCGAGCTGGCGCAGGCCTTCCAGGGGCTCGAAGGCGAGCATGATCTGCGCGGCGCCCTCGGGGATCAGCGGCGAGGCCACCCGCTCATCGGGGCTGAAGCGCACGTAGCTGTTCACGCTCCCCCCGCGCTGGCTCATCCCGTGGACCTCGCTCTTCTTGACCTCCCAGCCGGCGAGCCGGCAGGCCTGGGAGAGCACGGTGCTGGCGGTGATGATCCCCTGTCCGCCGACCCCGGTCAACAGCACATTCGTGACCATCACGGATTGCCCTCCCCGGAGCCGACGGGTGCCCTGAGCGCATTCACGGGACAGACCTGCGCGCACATCAGGCAGCCCGTGCACATCGCCAGGTCGATCTGCGGCAGCGGCCTCTCGCCGCCGTCGTCCACGCCCGACAGGGCCGGGCAGCCGATGCTGAGGCACCGGCCGCAGCGGATGCAGGCCTCCTCGTCCAGCTCCGGCGCCGGCTCGCGTTCGCGCGCGATGAGCACGCACTCCCGCCTGGCGATCACCACCGATGGCTCGGGCGAGGCCATGGCCTCCCGCAGCGCGGTCTCGGTCGCCTCCAGGTCGTAGGGGTCCACGGTGCGCACGTCCTCCACGCCGATGGCCCGGGCGAGCCGCTCGAAGTCCAGCTCCCGCCCCGGCATCCCCGAGAGCGTCTCTCCCACCCCGGGGTGGACCTGGCCGCCCGTCATGGCGGTGGTGCGATTGTCCAGGATGACCACGGTGCTCACGCCCGCGTTGTAGGTGATGTTCACCAGCCCGGTGATGCCCGAGTGCGTGAAGGTGGAATCGCCGATCACGGCGACCACGGGCGCCTCGTGGCCGCGTATCTTCTGGATGCCGTGAGCCTGGCCGATACCCGCTCCCATGCACAGGCAGGTGTGCAGGGCCTCCAGGGGCGGGAGCGTCCCGAGGGTGTAGCAGCCGATGTCGCCCGTGACGTAGGCCTTGAGCTTGCGCAGCGCGGTGAAGACGCCGCGGTGCGGGCAGCCGGCGCACAGGGTGGGCGGTCGCGGCGGCAGGTCCTCGTCCGGCTCGCTCTCGGGCGGCGGCTCCCCGGAGATCATCTCCCGCACCCGTCCCGGCGTCAGCTCGCCGATGCGAAAGCGCTCATCGACCGGCTGAACCTCGATCCCCAGCGCCCGGATCTGCTCGGCCAGGTAGGGGTCGAGCTCCTCGACCACGTAGAGGCGCTCGACTCTCCCGGCAAAGCGTCCGATCCGCTCCGGCGGCAGCGGCCAGACCAGCCCGAGCTTCAGGAAGGACGCCTCGGGGAAGACTTCCTTCGCGTACTGGTAGGCGACGCCGGAGGAGACGATGCCGAGGGAGTCGTCCGCCATCTCCTCACGCGTCAGGTCGGTCTCCTCGGCGAATTCCATGAGGCGCTGCGTCCGCTCGGACATGGCAATACGGCGCCGCCGCGCGTGCGCGGGGACCATCACGTACTTCTCGGGAGAGGGCGCCAGCGAGCCGCGCAGCTCCACCTCCCGGCGAGGCCCGACCTCGACCAGCCCGTCGGAGTGGCAGATGCGCGTCACGGGCCGCACCAGGACGGGGGTGTCGAACTGCTCGCTCAGCTCGAAGGCGCGCATGGTCATCTCGCGCGCCTCGCGGCTGTCGGAGGGCTCGAGCATGGGCAGCTTGGCCGCCCGCGCGTAGTTGCGGTTGTCCTGCTCGTTCTGCGAGCTGTGCATGGAGGGGTCGTCGGCGGTGATGATGACCAGCCCGCCCTCGACGCCCGTGTACGAGAGAGTGAACAGGGGGTCGGCGGCGACGTTGAGGCCCACGTGCTTCATGGTCACCACGGCGCGGGCCCCGGCGATCGAGGCGCCCGCCGCGACCTCCAGGGCGACCTTCTCGTTCACCGACCACTCAACGTAGACGCCGCCGAGGTCCCTTAAGGCCGGCAGGATCTCGGAGGACGGAGTGCCGGGATAGCCGCTGCCCAGGCGCGCGCCGGCCTCCCAGGCCCCGCGCGCGATGGCCTCATTGCCGGACAGCAGCAGCACGCCGGACAGCTCTCTCGCGGTGTGTGCCATGGCTATGCTCCGGTCTCCCGAGCTCTGTTGTCGATGACCCGCACGGCCTTGCCGTCGCTGACCGGCAGCGCACCCGGCTCGTGCAGCTCCACCTCCACGCCGATGTCCAGCTCCGTGTGCAGTCGGCGGGCGATGCGCTCGCGCAGGGCGTTGAGCGCGCGCATATCGTCGGAGAATGCCTCCTGGGTGAGCTCGACAGCGACGACCATGCGGTCGAGGTCCTCGGGGCGGTCGATGGTGATGACGTAGTTGTTGCCGACCTCGTCGATGCCCAGGAGCGCGCGCTCGATCTGGATGGGGTAGACGTTGACGCCCTTGACGACGAGCATGTCGTCGGTGCGGCCCTCGATGCGCGAGATGCGGGTGTGCCTGCTCCCGCAGGGACAGTCGCCGGGGATGACGTGGGCGATGTCCCGTGTGCGGTAGCGGATCAGCGGCATGGCCTCCCGGCGCAGCGTGGTGATCACCAGCTCGCCGGGCCGCCCGGGCTCGGCGGGCTCGAGGCTGTCGGGGTCCAGCACCTCGACGAGGTAGTGATCGTCGCACACATGCAGACCGTTCTGCTCGGCACAGTCCATGGCGACGCCCGGGCCGCACATCTCCGAGAGCCCGTAGCAGTTGTAGACGGAGGCGCCGAAGCCCTCCTCGATTCGGCGTCGGAGCTCCTCGGTGTGCGGCTCGCCGCCGAGGAAGATCACGCGGACGCGCAGGTCCTCGCGCGGGTCGATCCCTCGGCGGCCGCAGATGTGCAGCACGCGCAGGGCGTAGCTGGGGATGATGTGCAGCACGGTGGAGCCGAAGGTCTGCATCAGGTGGATCTGCCGCTCGGTGTTGCCGGAGCTGGCCGGGATGGTCATGCAGCCGAGCAGCTCGCCGGCGTAGTGGAAGCCCAGTCCGCCGGTGAAGAGGCCGTAGCCCATCATGTTCTGGAAGACGTCCTCGTCGGTGACCCCCGCGGCCAGCATGCCGCGCGCGACGCACCGGGCCCAGCGGTCGAGGTCTCCGCGCGTGTGGTAGACCGCGGTCGCCACCCCGGTGGTCCCCGAGGAGTAGTGCATCCGCACGACGTCGCGCTGCTCGACGGCCAGGAAGCCGTCCGGCTGGCCCTCGCGGAGCTGCTCCTTTGTCGTCAGCGGCAGCCTGCGGACGTCCTCGGGGTGCTGGATGTCATTCGGAGAGACGCCGCCAAGGCGGCTGCGGTAGGCGCGGGTCGCCCCGGCGCGCTCGAGGGTGCTGCGCAGCAATTGCACCTGCATCTGCTCGATCTCGCTGCGGCTGAGCCTCACAGCATCATCGGAATATGGCATCTCGGGCGCCTTCTGCTTCCCAGCGGTCGGCTCGGTCAAGTGCAGAGATGGTGGTTTCGTTCCCGGCCCCGCCGCGACCTTCCCCCGGCCTGCGTGGGACCACGGTAGGGATCTGCCCCGCCTGGCGGCCCGGGCGGCGGCGGCAGGAAGGTGAGAGAGCCGGGGCCGTGAATCTACAGGTGTGCATCGCCATGTGGGGGAGGGGGATCGCCGTGACATACCGGGAGCGGATCCTCGCCGCCCTGCGGGGGGAGGCAGTCGATTGCGTTCCATGGGTCCCCAGGCTCGACCTGTGGTACAAAGCGAACTACTACCGCGGGTCGCTGCCGGATGAGTGGGCGGAGCTGCCGCTGCCGGCGATCCTGCGAGATCTGGGCGCGGGCCGCCACGAGGTGATTCCCGACTTCCTCGCCGTGGAGTCCCCGGACGAGGTGGCCGACCAGTCCCTGGGCCTGCACCACGTGCGCAATCAGCCCTTCCGCCTGCGCTTCCGGCGCACCAAGCGCGTTGTCGAGCGGGAGGGCGACACCTACCGCGTCGCTTACAGGACGCCGGTCGGGACGGTCACGACCGTCCTGCGCTACACGCCGCAGATGAGGCGGGACGGAGTCACCCTCCTGCACGTGTCACAGCGCGCCGTGAAGTCGCTGGACGACTACGAGGTCATCGCCTTCCTCTTCGAGGACCTGGAGGTCGAGCCCGGCGGGCGCTATGACGGCTTCCGGCGCGAGGTGGGCGACGACGGGGTTGCGGTGGCCTTCGCGAACGTCGCAGCATCTCCCGCCCACCACCTGCTCAAGGAGCTGGTGCCCTACGACCAGTTCTACTTCAACCAGCACGACCACCCGCAGCTCATCGCCGATACGGGGGCTCGGATGGAGGGGTACTTCTGGCAGGTGATCGAGGCCTGTGCCGCCAGCAGCGCCGAGGTGGTGCTCTTCGGGGCGAACTACGATCTGATGCTCACGCCGCCGCCGCTGTTCGAGGAGCTGATCGCGCCCTTCCTGAAGCAGGCGACGGACCGCCTGCATGAGGCCGGGAAGCTGGTGGCAACGCATACGGACGGCGAGAACGAGGGGCTCCTCGACCTCTACGTGCAGTGCGGAATCGACCTCGCCGACTCGGTCTGCCCGGCACCCATGACCCGCCTGCCTCTGGCGGAGTACCGCCGGGTCTTCGGCAGCCACCCCGCCATCTGGGGCGGCGTCTGCTCGGCCAGTGTGCTGACCGACAGCTTCACCGACGAGGAGTTCGAGGCGCACATTGACGAGGCCATCCGAGGCGCGGGCGACCTGCGCGGCATGATCTACAGCATCGCCGACACGACACCACCCGACGCGTCGATGCAGCGGATCCGAGAGATCGGCGAGCGGCTGGCGCGGCTCGGGCCGGTGACCTGACGGGGGGAAGGCCGCATGGACCAGTCGGATCGGCCCGCTTCGCGGGAGAGCGTGGAACACGGGACCAGGCAGAGCGGCTGGCTGGTGGTCGCGGTGGTGGCGGTCGGCGGCGGGGCCCTGATCGGGCTCGTGGTGTGGATGCTCTTCATGGGGAGCGGGATGTCGCCGAGCTCTCCCGCGCCGGCGCCGCTGCGCATGACACCGGAGAGGGTGCTCGCGAGCCTGGAGGAGGACCTCTACGGGCAGGACGAGCCGCGGCGGTCGTCCGCCGCACGATCGCTGACGGAGCGTGGCGCACGGGGGTTCGGCATCCTGTGCGAGGCCATGCAGTCGGGCGACAGTGAGATGCGCAGGCCGGTCGCCAGGGCGCTGTCAGAGGCCGGAGAGGAGGCCGTTGAGCCGGTCTCGAAGCTGCTCAAGGACGAGGACCCGATACTGGCCGCGGACGCGGCCTGGGTGCTGGGGCAGATCGGCAGCCCGACGGCGGTCGAGCCACTCGCGGAGGCCATGCATTTCCACCTGCAGCGGTATGATCCGGAGGCGGAGACGGTGAGCGCCGACTTCGGGGAGCACCTGACGCAGTTCACCCTGCACGGGCCGTGGAACCCGACGGAGATCCCGGTGGCCGCGGCCGTGATGGCGCTGGCCCGCATCGGCGACCCAAGCGCGCGTGAGGTGCTGAGTGGGACGCTCAACGTCGTAATGCCTGCGACGGCGCGGGAGGCGGCGCAGGCCCTGGTGGTGACCAGCAAGGACGACGCCTCCGCGTTGCGGCAGACGGTGACCCGGCTTCTACGCCACCCATCGGCAGACGTTCGCTTCGGTGCACTGCGCGGCGTTCGGGAGGTCGAGGACCAAGGGGCGGTGCAGGAGGTGCTCGACCGGCTGCACGATCCCGACCATGGGGTCAGGCGGCTCGCCGTCGAGACGCTGGGCGAGATCGGGGACGCGACGGCGGTCGGGCCGCTGCTGGCGATGCTCGACGGCCAGCACGGCTTCGAGGCAATCCGCAGCCTGGGTCAGATCGGCGACGAGCGGGCCGTGGAGCCGATCATCGCGGCGGCCCAGGCCGAGCGCGGCGGGCAGCAGTCGGTGGCGGCGGAGGCTCTGGGGCGGATCGGCGATGCGCGCGCGGTTCCCGCGCTGCTCGCCATGCTGGATGGCGCCGACGCGCGGACCACCGAGGACATCGCGGTCGCGCTGGGTCGCATCGGGGACAGGGGGGCGCGCGCCGCTCTCCTCGGGCTGCTGGACCACGAGGATTGGCATGTGGTGGTGGCGGCCGCCGAGGCGCTGGGACGCATTGGCGGCGAGGGGGCGGTCGAGGACCTGCTGCCGCTGCTTGATCACGAGCACTTCATGATCAAGGACGCCGCGGTCAAGGGCCTGGCGGAGACGGGCGATGAGCGCGCACTGCCGGTCCTGGTTGAATGCCTGGCCCTGAGCGCCGGCAGAAGGACGCGAGCCATAGCGAAGGAGGGCCTGGTGTCGGCGGGCCCCGGCGCCATCCCGGTACTCGTGCAGGCTCTGTCGGATGAGGATGACTTCACGGCCCGGGAGGCCGGCAATGTGTTGCTGCAAATGGGCGAACCGGGCATGGCAGCGCTCGAGGAAGCCGCGGAAGAGGGCAACGAGGCGGCCCGGTACGCGCTCATGTCGGCCGGGTCAGGGAGCTGACGTGGTGCGGCGATCGAGCTGCACGGCGGTTCCGTTTGGCCCCCCGCCCGGGGGGTATATCTACAGTGGAGGGTGAATGGGAACGAATGGGAGTCATCAGTTGGCTGCGACGAATCGTGGCTGACTTTTTTCGTGTCAGCGGGGACGAGTTTGACGCGGGCGACGAGGCGGCGCGCAGACAGCTCGAGCAACTGCGGGACCTGGCTATCCTGTCCGTGGCTCAGGCGCGGCGCACCGAACTCGAGCTGCGCGAGGTCATGGCGGCGGAGGAGCCCGACGAGGGCCGCCTGCGCTGGCTTGTGCCGCGGCTTGAGGAGGAACGGGCGAGAGCCGGCGAGCTGCTGGCACGCTACCGCAGGCACCAGAATGACGAGTCCCGGCGCCTGGCGAGACGCGGGGAGCTGCAGGTGACCGAGGAGATCAACGAGCGCCGCGAGGAGCTACGGAGGTTTATCGGCCGCGCAGGCGAAGCATCGGATACGGAGGAGCTGCAGCGCCTCGAGGATGAGGCGCGAGCCGAGGCACACAGGCTTGACGTGCTCAACCAACTGGACGAAGACGGTGCCATCGCCCGCCAACCAGGGGCGGGAGCCTTGAGTCGCAGGGAGACAGACCTGGCCGCGCGGGCGCGAGCTCTGCTCGAGAAGCCGACCGTTGACCCATCGGTGGCCGATCAGTAGATCCCATCGTGCGTGTGCGCTCGGGCCTGTCTGAGATGTGGCGCGAAGGAAGGTTGGGCCGATGGAGCTGCTTGAGTGGTATAACCTGATCTTCGTCGCGCCCGTCGGTTTGGCCGCCATCTACCTCGGTCTCAGCGCAAGCGGTATAGGCGACCTCACCGGCGAGGGCGACATTGACCACGACGTCGATGCCGACTTCGATCACGACCTCGATCTGGACATGGACCATGACGTCGACGTGGACCTCGACCACGACGTGGATCTGGACATGGACCACGACGTCGATGTGGACCTCGACCACGACGTGGATCTGGACATGGATCATGACCTCGACCTGGGCCACGACGTGGACATGGATCACGATCTGGACGTAGGCCACGACGTGGACATGGACCATGACGTTGACGTCGGGCACGACATCGACCACGGCGTAGACGCGGACCACGATGTGCAGGTCGATCACGGCGCCGAGGCGGATCACGGTGTGGAGGCCGCACATCACGAGATGGGGAGCGGCCACGTCTCGGCTCACCACGAGCCGTCGCTGATGCTCAAGGCCCTCGCGGTGCTCGGTCTCGGCAAGGTGCCACTGTCGATCCTCATGACCTGCCTGATGGTGATCTTCGGGTCCACGGGGCTAATCGCGAACGGGCTGTTCGGCGAGGTTCTCACGCCGTCATGGGCTCCCACGCTCTACTTCTGGCCCTCACTGGGCCTGGCGTTGCTGGCGTCATTCGGCCTGACGGGCAAGGTCGCGCGGGGGCTGAACCGGATTATGCCCACGAAGGAGACCTATGCTCTCACGGAGGAGGATCTGGTGGGCCGGGTGGGCGTGTGCGTGTACGGGATCCGCGCCGGCACGCGCGGGCCGGTCAGCGTGCAGGACGAAAGCGGAACCGTTCTTCAGGTGATGGGCCGCGCCCTCGACGGGGATCTGTCGAAGGGCACGGACGTCATCCTGGTTCGGTACCACAGGGAGGGTGATTACTACGATGCCGCCGCGTCGCCGCTGTCAACAGGTGCGGACGCCGCAGGTGGGCCCCTTCGCGCTGAGAGCAGCGCTGGCGCTGAAGATGTCGCGGCGCGCCGGGACAGCCAACGTGCATCCACCACCCAGTCCTGAGGCGGCCCTCATCAGCCCGCCAGCCGTGCACGGTCGCATATTACGGCAGTGACGGAGGGAAATGAGATGCTCCTGGCCGTTGGAATGGTGCTGCTTGGGATCGCGCTGGTGATCGGCCCCTGGACTGGTTTGTTCGGCCAGATTCCGTTACCGAGCCAGATGATAATGACGGTGATTGGCGCGGTCGTGCTGGTGGCCTCGGCGGTGCTGATCATCGTCGCCAGGCTCTACCAGAGGACGAGCGCCAACGAGGCTTTCGTGCGCACCGGCATGGGCGGCCGCGCGGTCGTGCTCGACGGCGGCGCGATCGTCATCCCGGTGATTCACAAGACGGTTCCGGTCGTGCTGGAGACGATGAAGCTGGAGGTCGAGCGCGCGGGTGAGGACGCCCTGATCACTCGTGACAACCTCCGCTGCGACATCCGGGCCGAGTTCTACATCAAGGTTCAGGGCCAGAAGGACGACATCCTGAATGCGTCACGCTCGCTCGGCGACAGGTCGGTGAACGCCGCGGCGGTGCGTGACCTGGTCTTCGAGAAGCTGGTGTCCGCGCTGCGCTCGGTGGCGGCGACGCGGGAGCTGGCGCAGCTCCACGCTGAACGCGACGACTTCGCCACCGCGGTCTCGGAGCTGGTACGCGAGGACCTCAAGTCGAACGGTCTGACGCTGGAGTCGGTGACCATCTCGCGACTGGACCAGACTGACACGCAGCGGCTGAACGAGCAGAACGTGTTCGACGCGCAGGGCCTGCGCAAGATCGCTGAGATCACGCAGCAGGCGCGGGTCGAGCGGAACATGTACGAGCGTGACGCCGAGCGTGAGATCACGCAGAAGAACGTTGACACCAGGAAGGAGGTGCTCGACCTCGAGAAGGAGCAGGCCGAGGCGGAGGCGACGCAGGCGGCCGAGGTCGCGAAGATCCGGTCGGCACGCCGCCAGGAGGCCGAGACCTACGAGATCGAGCAGCGCAGGCTCGTTGAGACCAAGGCGATCGACAAGGACCGCCAGGTCCAGGAGGCAGGCGTTCAGAGGGACCTGATGGTCAACATCGCCAAGGTGGAGGCCGAGAAGGACCTCATTGTCAAGCAGCAGGAGCAGCAGACCACTGACATCCTGCGTAACGAGGCGATCCAGACGGCCGACGTGCAGCGCGACCGGGCGGTTGAGGTCGCGAGGCGGGAGCGCCAGGTCGCCATCGCCGAGGCCGAGCAGCGCCGCGCCGTGGCGGAGCGGGAGCAGCTCGTGGCCGAGGCGCAGCGCGAGCAGGCCGAGCAGGAGGTCATCACCGTCGAAGAGGTGGCGCGCGCCGATCGCGAGAAGCGCGTGCAGGTGATCGCGGCCGAGCAGTCTGCTGAGCAGGAGAAGATCAAGCAGCAGATGGAGGCCGACATCGTCGCCTACAAGAACGCCAAGGTCGCGGAGGGCGAGCAGGAGGCCGCCTCCAGGCTGGCCGACGCCATCCGCGCCAGGGCGGAGGCGGAGCGCGATGCGGCCCGGCTCGCCGCCGAGGGCGAAGAGGCGAAGCAGATGGTGCCGGTCAACGTCAACCGCGAGCAGGTGGCCGTTGACGCCGCACGCGTGCAGGACGTTGACGCCGCCAGCGTTCAGGTGCTGCGCAGCGAGCTTGCGGCCAAGGCCGAGTACGACCAGATCTCGGTCGAGCTCGAGAAGGTCCTGGCCGACATCAACGCGCGCAAGGAGGTCGGCGTCGCCTTCGCTCAGTCCGTCGGCAACGCTCTGAGCAAGGCCGACCTGAACCTCTACGGTGATCCGCAGATGCTCGGCACGGCCCTGGACTCGTTCGCCAAGGCCGCGGGCGTCAGCGCCTGGGCGGACGGCCTCATCAGCACGCTGCCCGAGGGCACTGTTGAGGCCGCCGCCGCGACGCTCGGCAGCGCCTTCCCGCAGCTTCGTGATGCCATCGCTCGCGTGGTCGGTGACCAGGCCGGCGGCGACGGTGAGGACGCGGAGGAGCCGGTCGAGGAGGTCGAAGCGGAGGCGCTGCCGAATGAGCCTCCCGCCGGGACGCCCGGCGGCGAGGAGCGCTGATCGCCGGCGGCGACTCTGACGCGGGTCCATCGACGACTGAGGGGGACGCGGAGCCGCCGCGTTCCCCCCTTCATCACCCGGGGTGTGAGATTGCGTGTTGTGGCAGTGGCTGACGACGGCGGCCGTATTGTCGGCGTTCGCGGCCTGCCTGTACATGTGGTCGAATGCGGAGCTGCTGCCGGAGCGCTGGCACCGGCTCTTCCGACTGGGCGCGTGGGGCGCCATCATTGGGGCCCCACTTGGCGTCGGTGCCCCGTTGCTGCTGCACGCGGGCGCTCGAGCGTGGTGGGAGCTTCCCGCGCTTACCGGCCCCGCGCTGCGCCTCGGGCTGTTCGTCGGGGCCGCCGCGGGCGCCACCGTGGCCTGCATGCTCGCTCGGATGCGGCTGCGGGATGCGCTGCGCATGGCCGCGGCCTGCCTCTCCCCCTATGTCGTCGGCCTCTGCCTCGCGGCCTACCTCGGCGGCTGCGTGTACTCCTTCCTCATGGTTGACGTCTGGGACGCGCCGGAGCTGCATCGCGAGTGCGCGCAGCAGAAGCTCGCGGCCGTCTATCTGTCGCTGGGCATGGTTGGCGGCACTCTCTTCAGCCTGGCATTCACCGGGCGTGTCTGGCGCATCTGGGGCGCCGCCCTGCCCGAGGACCTGGGCGTCCTCGCCTGGCCTCCTCTCGAGCCCGAGCCGGAAGAGGGCAAGGCTCGGGTCTGACCTCGTCTCACCCCCGTCGCCTCCGCAGGTATCGGTCTCCGAACGGCGAAGAACGCTGGTCGAACGCGAACGCCATCTGCCGCGGGGAGCGGATCGCCCATGATCGAGAGGTTCAGCATTAGCCGCGATGACGGCATCTACGAGTGCTTTCCCGACGTGTGCCGGACCGCCGGCGGCCGGCTGATCATCGTATACCGCGAGAGCGACAGTCACGGGGCGGAGACGTTCGCACACCTCGTCCGGCGCGCCAGCGACGACGGCGGCGAGACGTGGTCCGAGAAGGCATACCTCGTGCGTTCGGAGCTCGAAGCCGGCGCGCTCTTCAAGTGGAACTGCCCGCGCATCTGTCAGCTCTCCGACGGGCGCATCCTCGCCCTCTGCGACGGCTACGAGCAGCCCCCCGGCGAGCGCGGCTCGCAGTACGACTCGAGGGTCTGGCTCTGGACGAGCACGGACGACGGTGAGAGCTTCGGCGATCCGGTGGAGACGCGAGTCTCCGGCATCGTGCCGGACAAGATCGTCGAGCTGCGCTCCGGCCGCCTGCTGCTGGGCACGCACGTGCGCGCGCCGGAGGTCGATCACGTCTTCCGGCAGATGGTGCACATCTCCGACGACGGGGGCGCCACCTGGGGCGGCCCCGTTACCGTTTCCTGCACGCACCACTACGACTCCTGCGAGGGCGGGATCGTCCAGCTCCCCGGCGGCGAGGTGCTCTGCTACATGCGCGACAACTCCCGCACCGGCCGCCCGGGGCCCAAGTGCATATCATTCAACGACGGCGACGACTGGCTGGGGCCCTTCGACACGCCGATGAACGGCTGCCACCGCCCGGTGCCGGGCGTCACGCGCTCCGGCCACGTCATGGTGCTCTATCGGCACCAACCCGGACACGGCCCCTTCGCCAAGAACCTCTTCGCCTACCGGGAGAAGATCGAGTCGGCGCTGAGTGTGCGCCGGGAGGACCAGACCGGCGTGGTGCTGCCGCTCGACCACGACCGCAACGAGCGGTCGGACTCCTCCTACTGCGGGTGGGCGGAGCTCGAGGACGGCCGCTTCTTCGCGGTCAACTACATCAAGGACGACGCGCCGATGGCCCAGATCCGCGGCTACTTCTTCACCGAGGACGAGTTCTGACGGGAGCATTCGACTTCAGGCACCCACGCCTCGAGAGCCTTTCCGGGAGGCCGAGCCATGCCGCAGTTCAGCGCTTCAGCGGACGCAATCGAGCGCCATCTGCACGTCCTCTACCGCGACATCGGCAACCGTCTCGGCGCCACCCGGGCCGAGCGCCGCGCGGCCGAGTACGTCGGCGACCAGATGCGGCAGATCGGCCTGCAGAACGTGACATTCGAGAGCTTCCCGTTCCACGTCTGGGGCTACGAGACCGCGGAGGTGCAGGTGCTCTCGGGCGAGCAGCGCACCGTCGAGTGCATTCCCATCGCGAACTCGATGCCCACCCCGGAGGGAGGCGTGGAGGCGGAGGTCGTCTCCGTCGATCACGCCATGCCGGCGGACCTGGCCATGCACGACGTGGAGGGGAAGATCCTCCTCATCTGGGGGCTGCACGGTGGCGATACCGGCAAGCTCCAGGCCCTCAACGACTGCGGCGCGGTCGGCCTGCTGTGGGTCGATGATCGCTTCCCGGTCGAGTGGCCGGTCTCCGCCGGTATCCCCTACGGCTGGCGGGACATCCTGCAGCTTCCGCAGGTCACGGTCCCCTACTGGGAGGGCCTCAAGCTGGCCCGGGAGCCCTCCGTGCGGGTCCGCCTGGTCAGCGACGCCTGGCGTGAGGAGGGCGAGTCGGTCAACGTGTTCGCCGACCTGCCCGGCTCGGGCGATGAGTTCGTGCACATGGGCGCGCACACCGACAGCGTGATCGTGGGGGTGGGCGCGGAGGACGACGGCTCGGGCCTGGCGGCGATGCTGGAGGCCGCGCGCATGCTGGCCGAGCTGGGGAGGCCCACGCGCACCATCCGCTTCTGCGGCTTCGGGGCGGAGGAGCAGCTATCGGAGGGCGCGCGCGTCTATGTCGAGATGCATCCCGACGAGGCCGACCGCACGCGGCTGATGGTACAGCTCGACTCCGTGGCGGCCATCACTGGGCGCAACCAGCTCATGGTGGTGGGGCCGGAGGAGCTGATGGCGGCGGCGCGCGGACTGACCGACCCGGAGGCGCCCGTCCTCTCCGCCGAGGTGATGGAGCACGTCTCGCCCTACTCGGACATGTTCCCCTTCAACGTGTGCGGGGCGCCCTCGGTGTTCCTGCACCGGATGAACCAGGCCGGGACGCGCTACTTCCACCACTCGCACCTGGACGACCTGCAGTCAATCTCCTATGAGGTCATCGCCACGCATGCCAACGCCGCCGCGCATCTCGCGCACCTGGCGGCCTTCGGCGACCCGCCCTTCGCCCGCAACATCCCCGACGAGCAGATGGCCGAGGTGCGGGAGCTGGAGGAGAAGTTCTTCGCATAGCGACGGCGGGACGTCGTTGTCATTCGCACCGGGCTGCGTCCCGTGCGGGCCGTTGGGGGTTGGTGGTGCCGGAGCCGGGATTCGAACCCGGACGAGGGGGGTGGCCCCTCAGAGGATTTTAAGTCCCCGGCGTCTGCCAGTTTCGCCACTCCGGCTTACGGCGGCGACGAAGGGCACGAGGGCGACGGCAACGGCTCAACGGCGACTGCAGACGGCAGGAGGGCGCCCAGGCATCCTCGCTCCTTAAACAGACTGGAGGCGGCAACCGGATTCGAACCGGTGAATAGCGGTTTTGCAGACCGCCGCCTTAGCCTCTTGGCTATGCCGCCTCGTCAGCACCGACACCTCTGCGCGGTGGGCGTGAACGCCGCACCGTCCTCAACGACCACCGTCCGAAAAGGCGGACCAGGCTGTCGCCCGGCCCGCCTGCAGGTTGTCATGGAGCGGGAGAAGGGATTCGAACCCTCAACCTTCTGCATGGCAAGCAGATGCTCTACCGTTGAGCTACTCCCGCGTCAGAGCGTCGTGGAGCGGGAAACGGGATTCGAACCCGCGACCCTCAGCTTGGGAAGCTGATGCTCTACCGACTGAGCTATTCCCGCCCGAACGAGCCTTCCGGCCCGTAGTGCCTGATAATGGTGGGCGGTGCAGGATTTGAACCTGCGACTTCTTGCGTGTGAAGCAAGCGCTCTTCCCCTGAGCTAACCGCCCTACGGCAGCTACGAAAGCGACAAAAGCACCGACCGCAACGACAGCGACAGCAAACGTCGGCGTGGCCCGACCAGAGCGTCCTGTCAGTAGTGACCTCCGGGACGTCTAAGTCGTTGCTTCCCTCGCCTTTGCTGCTCTCGTTGCATTCCTCGCTGCTGTATGGTGCCGAGGGCGGGATTCGAACCCGCACAACCGTAAACGGTCACTAGCCCCTCAAGCTAGCGTGTCTGCCAATTCCACCACCTCGGCCCGTGTCCTGTGCACGAAATGATACACGAGCCGAGGGACGGAGTCAAGGTCAACCATGGCGGGTGGCAGCAGCGAGATCAGGCCACTCGTCAGGTGGGTTGACGCGGCGTGCCGGGGTGCTGGAAAAGGGCCGCCAACGGCTCTCCTCCCCGGTCCTCGCGCTGCTGTGACCACCGCTCCCATTGAGGAGCTTCGCGTCTCGAGCGGGAGAGTGGAACGGTGGTCGTTGCATGCTCTGGAGGGCCTGCTCCGCGAGACGGTCGGCGTTGCCGTCGCGTCCGCCGGTATCGCTGTCCTTGGCACCTTTGCGGGCGGGCCGGGGCAAAAGGAAAGCGGGGCAGGTCGCCTCACAAGAGCTGTGGGCAAAGGGAACTCCCGTGACCAAGGGCATTCCGGCCGCGATGCCGCCGAGACGCACAGCGCCCTGCAGGCGGATCTGCGCGGCGCTCACGGCTTCTGCAACGGCTTCTGCCCACCTTGACTCGTTGTGGGCTTTCTGCTAACCTCCCCATACGCTTCCGATCGGCCCTCCGGGGGCCTCTCGAGCGCACGCAGTAACGCGCATGGGGAGTGACGGCAGATAGACAGGTCCTACCGGGTAAACGAGCGCATACGCGCGCCGCAGGTCAGGGTCATTTCGCCCGAAGGTGAACAAATCGGTATCATGGCTCGTGACGAGGCCCTGGCGGAAGCAAGCAAGCGAGACCTGGACCTCATCGAAGTCGCTCCGAACGCGGACCCCCCCGTGTGTCGTATCATGGACCACGGCAAGTTCCGCTACGAACAGCAGAAGAAGGCCAAGGAAGCGAAGAAGAAGTCGCGCCAGACGCAGGTGAAGACCATCCGGCTTCGTCCGAACACGGACGATCACGACGTTGCGTTCAAGATGCGCAACGCCAACCGGTTCCTGAGCAAGGGTGACATGGTGAAGTTCAATGTCATCTTCCGGGGACCGGAACTGCGGCACAAGGACATCGGGCGGGCGCAGCTCGAGAAGTTCATCGAGGGCTGCGCCGAGCACGGGGAGGTCGAGCAGCCCCCCCGCATGGAGGGCCGGCGCATGACCATGATGCTTCGGCCCAAGTCCGAGGACTGAGACCTCGCAGTCGCAGCCAGGACCTTCCAGCCGACCGGGGCGAGCCTCGGTCGGCCGGCCTTTCTGTAGCCATGGAACCGGGCCGGCGCCCGGACACGCAAGGGACTGATGGTAGTGGCGAAGATGAAGACCAAGAAGGCGGCAGCCAAGCGGTTCAGGCGAACCGGCTCCGGCAAGCTCGTCCACACCGGCCCCGGGCAGAACCACCTGGCGGACAAGAAGAACGCCAGGCGGCAGCGCCGCCTCCGGCAGGACAAGGAGCTCGAGGGCGGCGACCGCAACACCATCGAGACGCTGCTGCCCTATGACTGAGCGGGACGCGCGAGACAGACGGCACATCCGGGATACTGATGGTGGACGGCAGAGGCACGTGAACGCCGGGGCCGCGAGGGGTCGCGGCGCTGAAGGGAAGAGCATCCGATGTCGCGAGTAAAGACCGGATATGTGAGGCGGCGCCGGCACAAGAGGTGGCTGAAGGCCGCCAAGGGATCCTGGGGCGGGAGGCACCGACTGTACACTGCGGCCAGGGACACGGTGATTCGAGCAGGCGCCTTTGCCTGGCGCGACCGCAGGCGGAAGAAGCGGGACTTCCGCAGGCTCTGGAACGCCCGCATCAACGCGGCGGCACGAGCCAACGGCACCAACTACAGCCGGCTCATCGGGGGCCTGAAGAAGGCCGGCGTGGACATCAACCGCAGGATGCTGGCGAAGATGGCGATGGAGGACCCCGAGGCTTTCGCAGAGGTGGCCGAGATCGCCAAGCAGGAGATGCCCTCGTAGCGGGAGCTGGGGCCGCCGGCGCATGCGGCCCGTGGCGACAGGCTTGATAATCGAGAGCACACACAACCAGCACGTGAAGCGGCTGCGGTCGCTCGCCACGCGCAAAGGGCGCGCGGCCCATGGGCAGTTCCTCGTCGAGGGCGTGCGCGCGCTCGAGCAGGCCGTCGGCGGCGGGATGGAGCTTGCATTCGTCGCCCACTGCCCCGAGCTGGTGACGGGCGAGCGCGCCGAGAGGCTGGCAGGCGAGCTGGCGGCTGGCGGCACGGCCGTGCTGGAGATGGCGAAGGAGGCGTTCCTGGCCTTCACACAGGTGCGGTCGCCGGAGGGCCTGGCCGCGGCGGTGCGCATTCCCGGGACGGGGCTGGAGGATCTGCCCGCGGATGCGGACCTCCTGGTGGCCGCGGTGGACCTGCGCGACCCCGGGAACATGGGGACCCTGCTGCGCACCGCGGACGCGGCGGGAGCGCAGGGGCTGATCGCGGCCGGCACCTGCGTCGACATCTACGACCCGAAGGTCGTGCGCGCCACGGCGGGGTCGGTCTTCCACCTCCCGGTGGTGACCGGGGTGAGCGCCCGCGAGATGCTCGGCTGGGCGCGGCGGAAGGGGATACGCAGCGTCGCGGGCTGCCTTGATGACGCGCTGCCGCACACGGAGATACGCTACCCGCCGCGGACGCTGGTGATGGTGGGCAATGAGGCCAACGGCCTGAGCGCGGAGGTCGCGCACGAGGCCGACCTGCGAGCCTACGTGGCGATGCCGGGGCGGGCCGAGAGCCTGAACGTGACGGTCGCGGCGGGGATTCTGGTCTGGGAGATCTTGCGACAGAGAGGACGCACCAAAGACAGCGACGGAGAGAAGTAGGCGTGGAGGGTCGGTCAACAGAGAGGGGCGCCATGGGCTGAGAGCGCTCCGTCCGGACGCCGCGCCGAAGTTCGCTCCCGAGTTGCAGGCCGAAAGCGGAGGACGGCCTCCTCCGCGAGTAAGCTGAGCCGGCGCTCCGCCGTTACCGGAGCACTTCCACCCGACGGGTGGCATAGCGAGAGCCCCGTGCTTTCGTCCCTGGGACGAGAGGCGGGGCCGTTCTGGTTCTGGGCGGCCGCCGCCGGCGTGAGGCAGTCAGGAGGCTACCATGGAAGAGAGACTGCGAGAGATGGCCAAGCAGGCGCGCGCGGCGCTGGAGGGCGCCGCGAACCTCGATGAGCTGGAGCGGGTCCGAGCGCGGTTCCTGGGCCGCAGCGGTCTGCTGCGCGAGATCCAGCAGGGCATCCGGGAGATCGCCGAGGAGCTGCGCCCGCAGGTCGGGCGGCTCATCAACGAGACCCGGCAGGAGCTCGAGAGCGTGCTGGAGCGGCGCCGGGAGAAGCTGGAGTCGCTGGGCGTGCACGAGCGCGGCGAGGAGAGCCGCATCGACGTGACGCTGCCGGGGCGCTCGCAGTACGTGGCCGGGAGGCACCCGCTGCTGGCAACGCTCGACGACATGCTCGAGATCTTCCTGGGTCTCGGCTATACCATCGCCGAGGGCCCGGAGGTGGAGACCTACTACTACGGCTTCGAAGCCCTGAACTACCCACCCGACCACCCGGCGATGGATGAGCAGATGACCTTCTACATCGAGGACGACGTGCTGCTGCGCAGCCAGACCTCGACGGTCCAGATCCGGGTGATGGAGAGCCAGGAGCCGCCGGTGCGGGTCGTGGTGCCGGGCCGCTGCTTCCGCCGCGACACCATGGACGCCACCCACAGCCACACCTTCTACCAGCTTGAGGGGCTGTGCGTGGATGAGGGCATCACCTTCGCGGACCTGAAGGGCACGCTGCTGGCCTTCGGGCGGGGCATGTTCGGCGAGGAGACGCAGGTGCGCTTCCGGCCGGACTTCTTCCCATTCACCGAGCCCAGCGCCGAGTTCGCGGTCACCTGCTTCGCCTGCGCGGGCGAGGGCTGCCGCATATGCAAGGGCACCGGCTGGATGGAGCTGGGCGGTGCGGGGATGGTGGACCCGAACGTGCTGGCGGGCGTCGGCTACGACACAGAGCGCTACACGGGGTTCGCCTTCGGCGTCGGAGTCGAGCGCTTCGCCATGAACCGCTACGGCATACCCGACATGCGCCTGCTCTACAGCGGCGACATGCGGCTGCTGCGGCAGTTCTGAGGAAGGCGAACGGCGGGAGTAGAGAATTGGCAATGGGCAATTGGGAACAACGGAACGGCATCCCCCAAACAACCATGCGCCTCGTTCGTACCACAGGCATTCTTGCCTGTCGGTCGTTCCTGGGGAGTTCCACTGGAGGCAAACAACCATGCGCGTGCCACATAGCTGGCTGATGGAGTATCTCGATGCCGACATCCCGGCTGAGGAGCTGGCCGAGGAGCTGACCATGGGCGGGCTTGAGGTCGAGGAGATCGAGGACTGGGTCTCCGCCGACGGCGAGGCGCGGGACCAGGTGCTGATCACCTCCGTGACCTCAAACCGCGGCGACCTGCTCTCCCTGTTCGGCGTGGCGAGGCACGCGGGGGCGCTGCTGGGCTGCGACGTCACGCTGCCGGAGTACTCTATCCCGGCGACCGAGACTCCCAACCGCGCCCCGAGCGACCTGGAGCAGGGCGATACGCGCATCACTATCGAGGACCTGCACGGCTGCCCGCGCTACAGCGCCCTGCGCGTGGTGGGCGTCGCGGTCGGCGAGTCGCCGCAGTGGATGGCGCACCGGCTCGAGGCGGCGGGCGCGCGGCCGATCAACAACATCGTCGATGCGACGAACTACGTGCTGCTGGAGCTGGGCCAGCCGCTGCACGCCTTCGACCACAGGCTGATCGTCGAGAACCACATCATCGTGCGCCGGGCTGAGGATGGCGAGAGGCTCGTTACCATCGACCAGGTCACACGCGAACTGACCCGCAGCGACCTGGTCATCTGCGACCCCAAGGGGCCCGTGGCGCTGGCCGGAATCATGGGCGGGATAGACACGGAGATGCGCGAGCGCACGACGGATGTGCTGGTCGAGTCGGCGCACTTCAACCCAACGATGATCCGTCGCAGCGCGCAGCGCATGGCCATGAGCACGGAGGCCTCCTACCGCTTTGAGCGCTACGTCGATCCGAACCTGACGCTGCCGGCCCTGGCGCGGGCCGCCCAGCTCATCGAGCTCACGGCCGGGGGCGAGGTCGTCGGCCCGGCGATGGACGTACGCACCGAGGAGTTCACGCGCGAGCCCATCGCGCTGCGGCCCGCGCGCGCGAACCACGTGCTGGGCACCGACCTGGACACTGCGGCGCAGGTCGAGCTGCTGCAGCGCCTGGGCTTCGAGGTCGAGCGCAGCACCGCTGAGACCGGCGAGGTGCAGAGCGACTGGCTGCGCCCCTACCCCGACGAGGAGCAGGCCCGTGATCGCCTGAGCGTCGCGGTGCCCACACGCCGGCCCGACATCGAGCGCGAGATCGACCTCATCGAGGAGATCGCGATCGTGCACGGCTACAACAGCATCCCTACCACGCTGCCTCGGAACACGTCCGGCGCGGGCGTGCGCACGCGTCTTCAGAGGCTGGAGTTGCGCGTGAGCGAGGTGCTGCGCGGCGCGGGGCTATGCGAGCACACGAGCTTCTCCATGATGGGCAGCCGCGACCTCGCGCTTCTCGGGCTGGGCGAGGACGCCGAGGAGCGGCGGGCGCTGAGACTGCGCGAGCCGGCGGCCGAGAACCAGGAGCTGATGCGCACCACGCTGCTGCCCGGACTGCTGTCGGCCGCGCGCCACAACGTGCGGCAGCAGGTGAAGGACGTGGCGCTATTCGAGGTCGGCCGCGTCTTCATCGCCGGTGAGGAGAAGCTGCCCGAGGAGCGCCTGATGCTGGGCGCGATCTGCATGGGCAGCGCGCGCACCTCCACCTGGAACCTGCCCGACGAGTACGAGAAGATGGACTTCTACTGGCTCAAGGGCGTGCTCCAGCAGCTCTGCCAGCGGCTCCAGGTGGAGGACGTGAGCGTCGAGCGCGGCGAGCACCCCTTGCTGCACGGCGGGCGGACGGCTCGGGTGCGGCTCGGCGGGGAGCCGATCGGCGTGATCGGCGAGGTCTCACCGGAGGTGCAGGATACCTACGACCTGCCCGAGCCGGCCTGCGTGCTGGAGCTGGAACTGGCGAAGCTGCTGGGCCGGGCCAGCCTGCTCGGGACGTACCGGCCGCAGCCGCGCTTCCCCGCCGCGACGCGCGACCTGGCGCTGGTGGTCGATGACGACGATGAGCACACGGGCGGCAGGCTGCTGGCGGTCGCGCGGGGGGCGGGCGGCGACTGCCTGGAGAGCGTGGAGATATTCGACGTCTACGTTGACCCCGAGCGCCTGGGGGAGGGCCGCAAGTCGGTGGCGCTCAGGCTGGTCTTCCGCCACCCCGAGCGCACGCTCACCGAGGATGAGGTCGAGGAGGCCATGGAGGACATCCAGACTCACCTCGCCCGCACGCTCGGCGCGCAGGTGCGAACCTGGTAGGCGGGGGCGCTACTGCTCCGGCGCGGCTTCACCGGCGGCCGGGGATAGCTTCGCGGCCAGGAACCCGACCGGGCCGCCGTACGGATCCTCCGTGTGCTCCGGGTAGATGAGCACGCACTCGATCCCGAGCGCGTCCATCCGCTCCTTGAGGTGAACGCCGTAGAGCGGATGGTGTGCTACCTGGCCGGGCGTGGCGCTGTCATCGAGCCGGTCGGCCGGCGGTGAGTACTGCGCGCGCACCGGCGGGTCGTCCGCGGTCAGGTGGTTGACGGGAGACGCCTGCGCCATCAGCGCCCGGACCTCCGGGTCATCGAACTGTGCCGGGTCCTCGACGCCGAACATGGGCATCAGCGCGGGATGCCTGGTGATGGACGCGCCCAGCCACTGC
Organism: Candidatus Zipacnadia bacterium; assembly: GCA_029820945.1. Lineage (GTDB taxonomy): Bacteria > Armatimonadota > Zipacnadia > Zipacnadales > UBA5352 > JALGUJ01. The sequence continues at coordinate 52,825 of JALGUJ010000009.1, forward strand.
TCGGCCACGTCCGCCTCCAGCGTCGTCGGCCCGGCGTTGGGCGCGATGCAGGTCAGGCGCGTGGACTGCCGCGCGATCGGGTCCTCGGAGTCGGGGTCGGCCAGGTCATCGTGGAAGGCCGGCCACATCGAGGTGCAGGCGCCGGCGGAGCCGCCCCACGCGCCCACCCGATCGGGGTCGATGTTGTGCTCGCCCGCGTGATGGCGGAGGAACTGGATGGCGCGTCCGGCGTCGGTCATGGGCGCGGGGAAGGGCGCCACGTCGGTAAGCCGGTAGTTGATGGCCGCCACCGAGATGCCCGCCGCCAGCAGCGCCTCCAACGTGTCGCGGCCCAGGCTCGACCTGTCACCGGCCCGCCAGCCGCCGCCGTGCATGTAGACGGCCAGCAGGCGCGGGCCCTCCCCTTCGGCCAGCCACAGGTCGAGCACGTTGCGCTCGTGCGGGCCGTAGGCGACGTCGGCGAAGTCGGGGTCAGGCCTCCCGGCCTCGTACTCCCTCTGCCGCTCCCGGGCCTGCCGCCGCCTTCGGTTGAACGCCTGTGCCTCTTCGAGGGTGAGCACGCCGTCGCCGTCGGCGTCGGCCCTCGGGAACCTCTCGAAGCTGCTTGAGCCGATCGCTGTTCTCGGAGGTCTCCTCCGCGCAGGCGGCCCCGACCACCAGCACGGCCGGCAGCAGCATCGTGAGCGCGCGGCGCACTCTCATCCTGGATCGCCTCTCTGGAAGACAGGTCCTGTCCCGGGAGACGCCGAACCCGCCCTCGCGGTTCAACACATCGCGCCTTTGGACCTCCGAGGTGACGGACGTGTTCTGGCACACGCACGAGGGGATGGACTCGCGGCAGGCCTACCGCTGGCAGTGGCTGCGGTGCATCCTCATCAACAAGTGGGCGATGGGGCTGCCGCACATCAACACGCGGCTGCGCAAGTGGCTCATGCGGCTGGGCGGGATCACCATCGGCGAGGGCGGCTTCATCGGCATGGGCGGATGGTACGAGGAGTGCTACCCGCACCGCGTGATCATCGGCGACAACGTAACGATCTCCTTCCGGGTCACGCTGGTCGCCCACGGTCCGCGCCGCACCGAGGACATGCGCATCATCATCGAGGACGGCGTCTACATCGGCTGCAACGCCACGGTGCTGGCGGGTGTGACCATCGGCGCGGGGGCGAAGGTTGGGGCGGGCGCGGTGGTCACGAAGGACGTGCCACCCGGCGCGACCGTCGCGGGCGTGCCAGCGCGGGTGATTGGTGGGAGCGGGTGACACCCCGCGGCCGACGCAGGCCGCCGTGGTCGTGCGGAGAGGCCGCACGAGGGACGCATGCCGCTTATGCCTATTGAAGCCCGCGGGTCCCCAGGGGTGGGATCGTTCGATCTGGCGCGACGGGAACGGCCGCAATGGGCCGACCTCGGCGCACGCAAGCGACGCGTCCGCCTCGTGCGGCCCCTCCAACCGCGAGCGGCGCGTCGGCCCTCGCGGTGTCCGGACCCCGAATCCGTGGCCCCTTGACGCCCCCACCCTCACGTGGTAGCATATAAGCGATCACTAAAATGCTGAAGGGTCAAGACGTTGACAACGCGGCGGAGCTGTTCGGCGCACTCGCCTCAGACACGCGCATCAGGATCCTCCAGGAGCTGGGCGAGCAGGCGCTGTGTGTAGGTATGCTCGCGCTGCGGCTGGAGCTGACGCAGAGCGCCATCTCCCAGCACCTGCAGGTGCTGCGCAACGCCGGGCTGGTCGAGTCCGACAAGCGCGGCAGCTACGTTCACTACAGTCTCACCGAGGACGCCGCGCAGCGATGCCAGGCGGCGCTTGGCGATATCCTGCCGGAGCCCCGAGACCAGGGGGAGTGATGACGATGTGTGACCGAACGGGCCGCCAACATGCCGAGAGGCTCGAGGGAAGCTCCCGTGACTGCACTCCCGAGCAGCTTCAGGAATGCCACGGCGAGGTCGAGATGCACCCGTGCGCGGACGAGAGCGACGATGAGTAAGCGCGGCGAGGGTTTGCCCGGTTCAGTTGATACGAGGCGGCGCCGTGGCAAGCGGGCACTTCCGGACTACTACCCGTTTGTGGCCGAGGACATCGTGCGCCTCTGTCGGCCTCGTGGTGACGGGCTCTGGGTCGATCTGGGGGCTGGGGAGGGCCCCGTCGCGCTGGCGCTGGCCGAACGCTGTCAGGCGCGCATCATCCTCGTCGATCCCAATGGTGAGGCGCTCGTCGCGGCGCGTGAAGCTGCTGCCTCAAAGGGCTACGCCGACCGCATACACACGATGCGAGGACGGGCGGAGGCACTCCCGCTGGCCGACAGATCGGTGGACCTGGTGGTCAGCCGCGGCTCCATCTACTTCTGGGATGATCAGCCGCGGGGGCTGGCCGAAGTCTACCGGGTGTTGTGCGAGGGCGGGCAGGCAATGATCGGCGGAGGCATGGGCAGCAATTACCCGCAGTGGGCGCGGCAGGAGTTCATCCGCCGGCGGCATAAGGGCGTGCGCAGCAAGGGGCCGGAAGCCTACGAGCGCTTCCTCTGGCTGCGCGATCCGGAGACATTCGCAGCATGGGCGCATGAGGCGGAATTGCCTGAGTTCGAGGTCGTCGGCGAGGGCGGGAAGGCTCCCGAGGACCCGCGAGCCGGCCTCGGCATCTGGTTGCGTTTCGAGCGATGAGGAGCGAAGTCATGACTGCGGTGATCGAAGTCGAGGCGCTGACGAAGTGCTACGGGGAGTTCCTCGCCGTGGACGCTGTCAGCTTCGAGGTGCGCGAGGGCGAGATCTTCGGCTTCCTCGGGCCCAACGGGGCTGGCAAGACGACGACGCAGCGGATGCTGACCGGCGTCCTGCCTCCAAGCGAGGGCCGGGCCGTGGTGCTCGGCCACGACATCGTCGCCGACCCCGTGGCGGCCAAGGAGCGGATCGGCGTGGTGCCCGAGGTCGCGAACCCGTACATGGACCTGAGCGGCTGGCGGAACATGGTCTTCGCGGGGGAGCTGTACGGGCTCTCCGGGGCGGCGATACGGTCGCGCTCGGAGGAGCTGCTACGGCAGTTCAACCTCTGGGACCGGCGCGATGATATGGCCAAGCGCTACTCGAAGGGCATGAAGCAGCGGCTGGTCCTGGCGATGAGCCTGATCCACGAGCCGCGCGTGCTGTTCCTCGACGAGCCGACGGCCGGGCTGGACGTGGAGAGCCGGCGGATGATCCATGGGCAGGTCAGGGAGCTGGCGGATCAGGGCGTGGCGGTCTTCTACACGACGCACAACATTGAGGAGGCGAACGTCCTGTGCGACCGCGTGGGGATTATCTGCCGCGGCGAGCTGGTCGCGCTGGACTCCCCGGAGGCGCTCAAGTCCACCTTCGCCAGCAGCCAGTCCGTCGTTGTCGGCTTCGATACTCAGGTTGGCGCCGAAGCTCTCGATGCGTTCGACGAGGTGACGCACGTGGAGCGGCAGGGCGATAAGCTGCGGCTGTTCACGTCCGCGCCGGGTGAGGTCATCGAACGCCTCGTGAGCTTCGCGCAGGAGCGCGATCTGGAGATACTCAGCGTCAATACTCTCGGCCCGAGCCTCGAAGAGGTGTTCGTGTCGCTCTCCTCGGGCGATTCAACCCATCAGAGCCCGCCCGGAGGTCGATGAGCATGCGCAGGTGCTGGGCGATCGCGAAGAAGAACGTTCGGATCTACTACCTCAAGGGCCCGGTGCTGATCTTCGGGATACTCTTTCCGACATTTCTCTTTCTGGCCTTCGCCATCGGCCGCAACGTGCCGGGCGAGAGCCTGGTGCCGGGGCTGATCGGCATGGCGGTGTTCTTTACCGCCTCGGCGACGACGCCCGCGATCCTGCCCTTCGAGACGCGAACACGCACGCTCGAGCGGCTGCTGGTGGCGCCGCTGCCGCTCAGCGCGCTGATCGGCGGGGACGTGCTGTCCGCGCTCCTCTATGGCATCCTGCTCTCCGCGATTCCCATCGCGATCAGCTTCGGCCTGCTGGGAGCCAGCCTGGTGCAGCCGCTGGCGATCATCGCGGCGATTGTGCTCTCGGCGCTGTGCTTCGCGCTGCTCGGCACGCTGCTGTCCTCGCCGGCGACCGACGACCCGTCCTCGATCATGACGCTGTCGAACCTGGTCCGGCTGCCGCTGATCTTCTTCAGCGGCGTCTTCGTGCCGGTCAGCCAGATGCCGGAGTGGGGCCAGTGGCTGTCGCGGATCTCGCCGCTGACCTACACAACGGAGCTTCTGCGCGTGGCTATCGGACAGCAGGTGCGGATCGGCCCGTGGTGGTGCATCGTTGCACTGATCGGCTTCTCCGCGGCCTTCTGGGCGATGAGCATCACGCTGCACCGCCGCAACATGAGCCGGCGGCTGGCACTGTAGCCTGATTGTGCCGCCTCAGTATGCCCCTTTGCCGAAGAGCACCACGGGTATCGTCCGCAGCAGGATCACCAGGTCCAGCAGCAGCGAGCGGTCGTTGATGTAGTAGAAGTCGTACTCGATATTCTCCACCAGTGGCAGGTCCTTGCGGCCCAGGATCTGCCACAGGCCCGTCAGCCCCGGGCGGACCTGCAAGCGCAGCCGCTGCCACGGCTGGTACCGCTCGACGATGAAGGGCATCTCGGGCCGAGGTCCGACCAGCGACATGTCGCCGCGCAGCACGTTGATGAGCTGGGGCAGCTCGTCGAGCGAATAGCGCCGCAGCCAGCGGCCCGACGGCGTGATGCGCTCGTCGTCCTCGCCCGTGGGGGCGGGCGCGTAGGGATCGGCCTCCGGCGGCATGGTGCGGAACTTGAGCATGGTGAAAGGCTTACCGTCGAGGCCCACCCGCTCCTGGCGGAAGATCGCGCTCGCGCCCGTCTCGCGGCGGATCAGGATCGGCGCGACGATCCAGACCGGCAGTGTCAGCACCATGAGGATGACCGCGCCCAGGACATCGGCGGCCCGCTTGATCGCCTCCTGCCACCCGGCGAAGTGCCTGCGCCCCAGCGGCACCACGGGCAGGTCGGCGAGGCCAGAGACCTCCATCGAGCCGGTGAGAAGCTGCAGCGGACCGGCGACCAGGTGGAACTCGACCGGGTGCTCGCGGCACTCGGCAACGACCGCCATCAGGCGATCCACGTCGATGTCGGGATCGGCCATCAGGACCTCATCGACGTTATGCTGCTCGACCAGCGCGGGCAGCTCTGACAGCCGCCCCAGGACCGGCAACCCGTCCACGGTGCCGCTCTCGTCGTCCGCCGAGGCGAAGCCCAGGAGGGCGTAGCCGAGGGACTCGTAGCGGCGGATGCGCTCGGCCACCACCTGGCCGAGCTCCCCACAGCCCACGATGATGGTCCGGGACTCGGACTCGGGCCGCCGCAGCACCTGCTGGCGGTAGCGCGCCAGCATGGCCCGCTCGGCGGAGGCGAGGATGATGCCCGAGAGCCAGAACAGGACGAGCATGGCGCGGGAGTAGTCGGTCCGCGATAGGAAGGAGGCCGCGGCCACCAGGATGGCGGCGATGGAGACGGCGCTGAGCGTCGCCACCACCTCGGCGAAGGGGGAGGTGAAGCGGCCAACTTCGTAAAGGTCGCGGGCGAAGAAGGCCAGCAGCCAGAGGGCGACCACGACCGGCGCGGCGTGGACGTACAGTTCCGCCGGGTGGCGCAGCGGCATGAGGACGGATGCCGGCACGTGCAGCCTGACGATGTAGGCGACCGCCATGGCCGCGAGGCACACGAGCACGTCGCAGGCCAGCAGGGCGGCGACCATGCGCCGCTCGAAGGCGCGACGTGGTGACAGACCCGTCGGGCTCACGGTCGAACCAGCTCGCCGGCGCTGCTGCGCGTCACGTGCTTCGTGGTGGATCCCCTGCTCTTGGAGTGTGTTGCAGGCCCCGCGGTTTCGCGCGCAGGAATGCGAACACGCGAGCGGAGAGGAAGGTCCATCGGGGGTGCGGCCTCATTCGCGCGGCGTGAGCGTCATGTCGATGTGCTGGCCGATGCCGTCGTCGTCGGGGATGGCCTGGACGGCCACGCTCCAGCTCCCGTGCTCGGCCGTGACATAGTCCATGGTGCCGACTGCAGGCTCGGAGATCCAGTAGGGGATGTCGGCCATGAGCTTGATGCGGCGGCAGAGGGGGCCGAAGTTGGAGGCGCCGATCTCCTGCAGGTCCTGCCAGCGGCCGCCGACGTGGAGCTGGGCCAGCCCGCCCTCGCTGCCGCCGGTCAGACGCAGCCGCCGGGCGCCCATCTCGATGGCGCGATTAAGCAGACGCTTGGAGAGCAGTACGGCCGGTGCAGGTGCAGCCTGCTCGGCGAGTTCGGCAAGTCGCTCACGGCTGGTGCCCGCGATCCCCAGCTCGGCCGCGGCGTCCAGGCAGTCGGCGACGGCCACCAGCGCGTCGGCGAGCCGCCCGTTGGCCTCGCCGGACAGCGCGGCGGCGCGGACCAGTGGGGGGAAGGCCTCGTCCATCTCGGCGATGCGCTGCGCCAGCGAGTCGCCGGCCTGCACCGAGGTCTCCAGGGAGACCGTCACCGGGGCCAGCGGCTCGATCTCCTGCGCCACCACCTCGAGCGCGCTGAGCATCGGCACGTCGAGGCTCAGCAGCGTGCCCAGCTCCCGGCACCACAGCGCGAGGATGGCTCGGTCCGCCCGTCGGTGATCCATGCGGCCTGCCTTTCATCAGTCGTTCATGTAGGACAGGCTTTCCAGCCTGTCAGTCGTTCTTGCGGCAAACGGCACCAAGTCTAACGGCACTTGACAGGCTGGAAAGCCCGTCCTACCAACGACATCGAATGATAGTGATTCAGAGGAATACCGCGTCTACCCGTCGCCCATCGCCCTGACCGCCGCCGCGCCCTTCTCGCGGGCCTCCTCGAGCTTGCCGGGCATCTCGGCGACCTTGCCCCACTCGGCGACGTTGGCCCCCACCTCGCCCAGGTACCGGGCCTCGAAGCCCTGCGCCCAGAGCTTCACCGGCTCGGTCACCCAGTGGCTCTGGTCCTCGTTGGGCGCGCCCCAGGCGGTGATGGCGAAGAAGCCTGAGCCCTCCATGCCCTCCCGCAGCCAGGGCGCGACGTAGTAGGCGCTCTGGCGGTCGATGACCATCTTCATCTGCGCGGTGACGCCCTGCCAATAGACGGGGCTGGCGAAGACCACGATGTCGGCGGCGGCCATCCTGTGCAGCACGCCCGGCGTGTCGTCATCGGCCCGCACGTCCTCGCGCTCCTCCCAGACGTCCCCGACGGGGCCGATGGGCCGCAGGTTCAGGTCATCGAGGAAGATGCTCTCGACCTCCGCGCCCTCGGACCGCGCGCCCTCGGCGAAGGCCTCCGCCATCAGGTGCGTGTTCCCGTTGCGCCTGGGACTGCCCAGCAGGATGACGACCGTGATGTCAGGCACTGCAGGTCCACTCCTTGGTGCTCGCAGGCGACTCTAAGGGCAGTGACCCGGTGCGCGCTCTCCAGACGGGCTTCGGCACACTCCTCGCCGGTCACGGACCTAACCCGGGCCCTCAAAAGGTTGCGAGGGCCTCACGGCCTGGCGCAGCCGCCGTGGCACTGGCCGCTATTCCACCCTCGCGCCGCACTCGGGGCAGAACCGGGCGCCGGCCGGTACCGGGTGCCCGTTGGGGCATCGGCCGGGCAGGTCCTGCTCGATGCGCGCGCCGCACTCGGGGCAGAACTTCGCCTCGCGCGCGACCACGTGGCCGTTGGGGCAGGTCGTGGTGCCCGAGACCGGTGCCGCGCCCTGCGCCTGAGCGGCCTGAGCGGGCGAGAGGGCCTGGGTCATCATCTGGGCCATTGTGACGCCTAGGCCCAGGCCCGCGCCGGTGGCCGCCGCGCCGCCGGCATCGCCCCCGGACTTCGCCAGGTCGCCGATGGCCTGCGCGGTGCGGTAGCGGGTGAACCTGTCCAGGTCACCGACCGCGCCCATGCGCGAGCGCTCGTCGATCATCTCGTTGACCTCATCGGGCGGCGTGATGGCATCGATCAGGAAGTCCTCGAGTTGCATGCCGTAGTTACGGAAGTCGCTGGTGAGACGCGCCTTCGTCGCAGCGCCCAGCTCGTCGTAGCGGCTGGCGAGGTCGAAGATCGACTCCAGGGTCTCGCCGAGCAGGTCGTTGAAGCGCGCGCAGATGAAGTCGCGCAGCCAGGCGGCGACGGACTCCGTGTCGTAGCGATGCTCGGTGCCGACCACCTTGTTGACGAAGAGCTGCGGGTCGTCCACGCGCATGGTGAAGAGCCCGTAGGCTCGCAGCCTTACCGCGCCCAGCTCACCGTCGCGAAAGATCACGGGGGAGGGCGTGCCCCACTTGAGGTTGGTGAAGGTCCGCATGTTGACGAAGTAGACCTCGGCCTGGAAGGGCGTGCGCCCGCCGAATGGGATGTTGATGATCCGCTCCAGCAGCGGCAGGTTGGCGGTGGTGAGGGTATGGCGGCCGGGGCCGAAGACGTCCAGCGCCCTGCCGTCGCGGAAGAACACCGCCGCCTGGCTCTCCCGAACCGTGAGCTGAGCGCCAAGGCTGATGTCCGCCTGGCCGTACTGGGGCCAGCGGTGCACGATCTCGTCGCCCGTGAAGTCAGTCCACTCGATGACATCGATTGCCATGGATCACGACCTCCTCAGCGCAGGCCTTGGGTGAAACGCAGGTCGATGCGAGAGGGCGCCAGGGGGGCGCCCACAACGGCGTCGCGTTCGTCACGTTCCTCAACCACCACCGCCACGGAGCCGTCGTCGGCGGTGTACCACGCACAGCGCCCCCGCCCGAATCTCGTGCGTCCCTGCCAGGCCCCACGCTCGATGCGCAGCCGGTCCTCCCAGCGCCGGCGCAGTGTGCGGCCCTCGAGCTCGACGCTCTCGCCCGCCAGGGCGTCGGGCGGCAGGCTGTGCGCCTCGAGGACCTCATCGTCAAGCTGCAGGAGCAGCCGCGGCGGGCCGCCGAGACTTGGACGCACCGTGGCGAGCCGGAAGGTGACGCGTCCGGTGCGCCCCACCAGCAGCTCCACGACCTGGTAGTCGTCGCCGTCAAGAAGGAGCTGGTCGCCCAGCCCCAGCGAGGGCCCTGGTGGCACTCTCGACGCCCCCTCAGGGTACGAGGTCGATGGCGACGTTCTCGCGCTCATCGATCATGTCACTGAGCGCGTCGATGGCCTCGTCGAGGTCGGCCAGCGCCTCCTCGATCTCGTCCTCGGATGCGTCGGCCAGGGCATCCACGTCGTCCCGGACGTCGGCGATGAAGCCGCGCAGGGACAGGTCGTACTCGTAGAAGCGATGCAGGTCGTCCTCGTTGATCTTCACCAGGTCGAAGAAGCCGGAGTAGCCATAGTCGGCGTAGCGGAGCTTGTCGCCCGCACGTCGCAGACGGCCCGCGATCTGCTCGAGGTCGTCGAGGTAGTCGATGCTGCCCGCGCGAGACCAACGGCTCGCGGTCTCCTCGAGGGCCTCAACGGCGTCCCCGATCTCATCGGCGAGGAACTCGCGCAGCATCTTGTCCGCCCCGCGACGCTGCTCGCGTTCCACATATCCGGAAAAGCCGGGGATAGCGTCGATGAGCTTCTGCAGGGGGTTGGGGTCTCGCTCTATGCGTTCCCTGAAGTCCATCAGCCACACCTCCACGAGTAGCTGCCGGCCGTACCAAGATTGATATTCCTTCTGCGCCTCGGTTCTCCTGCACCGGGCAGGTGCGGGAGGAAACAAAGGAAAAGGCGATCGCCCGGGAAGGTCTCCCCGGCGGCGGCGTGGAAGGGCACGAAACCAGAGGTTTGACTCGATGCGACAGGGCTGAGTATACTTGACCCATAACCCTGGATTGCAGGCGCGGCAGAGACGCGCGCCGCGTCTGAGCCCCGGGGGATCACATATACAGAGCGGGCCCGGCAGGCGTTTGGCGCTCGCGGATGGGGCAACACGGACTTGAAAGCTGAGCTAGTTTCCGTTGGCACGGAGCTATTGCTCGGGGAGATAGTGGACACCAATGCCGCGTTCATGTCGCAGAGGTTGGCCGAGATCGGGGTGGACGTGCATTTCCGGCACACCGTGGGGGACAACCTCGGACGGATAGTCTCAGTCCTCGAGCTGGCTCTATCGCGAAGCGACGCAGTGCTGATCTGTGGCGGCCTCGGGCCGACGCAGGATGACCTGACGCGCGAGAGTGTCGCGGAGGTCACCGAGCGTCCGCTCACGCTCGTTGCCGAGGCGGAAGAGCGCCTGCGCGAGCTGTTCGCCCGCCGCGGATATGCGTTCACCCGCAACAACCTCAAGCAGGCCACCGTCCCCGAAGGCGGCAGGCTGCTGGAGAACACCTGCGGCACCGCCCCCGGCCTGCTGGTGGAGCACCGCGGCAAGCTGCTCATCGCCGTCCCTGGCCCACCCCCCGAGATGCGCGAGATGATGGAACGCGAGGTCCTCCCCCGGCTGCGCGAGCGGCTGGGCGAGCACGTCACGCCCGTGTTCTCCCGCGTGCTGAGGATGGCAGACATCGGCGAGTCCTCGCTGGTGGCCCAGATAGACGACATCATCCGCGCGCAGACGGACCCGACCGTGGCCCCGTACGCCAAGCCGGGCGAGGTCACGCTGCGGCTGGCTACCAAGGCCGCAAGCGAAGAGGAGGCGGCCCCGAAGCTCGACGGACTCGAGCGCCGGCTTCGGCAGCGCGTGGGCGACCATATCTACGGCGTGGACGAGGAGACCATGGAGGTGGCGGTCGGCAGGGCGCTGCGCGAGGCCGGCGCCACCATCGCGGTCGCCGAGTCCTGCACCGGCGGCCTGATCTGCAGCCGTATCACCGACGTGGCGGGCTCGTCGGACTACTTCCTTGGCGGTGTCGTGGCCTACGCGAACGACACCAAAGAGTGCGTGCTGGGCGTGCCGCACGAGACGCTGGTCGAGCACGGCGCGGTCAGCGAGCCGACGGCCCTGGCCATGGCCCGTGGCGTGCGGGAGCGGCTCGGCGCGGACTACGCCGTGGCGACCACCGGCATCGCCGGGCCCGGCGGCGGCACGGACGAGAAGCCCGTCGGACTGGTCTACCTCGCGGTGGCCGACGCCGACGGGGCGGTCTGCCTGGAGCAGAACTGGCCCGGGACGCGGGAGCAGTTCAAGTGGCGGGTTTCGCAGTACGCCCTGAACCTGGTGCGCAAGCGCGTGCTGGGCATCGAGGTGGGCGGGTGATGGCGAGCGGCTCGCAGACGCTGAGGCTCTTCTTCGCTGTGCCGCTGGACGCGGCGCTGCGGGAGGAGGCCTGCAGGCTGCAGGATGAGCTGGCGGGCGCGTGCCGGAGTGGCCCACGGGTGAAGTGGGTCGAGCGGCCGAACCTGCACATGACGCTGAAGTTCCTGGGCGACACGCCGCCAGAGGACGTGGCCCGAATCTGCCGGGTGGCGGAGCGCGTGGCGGAGGGGCGGGCCCCGCTGTCGATGGAGCTGGTGGGTGTGGGGTGCTTCCCCCCGCGTGGAGCGCCGCGCACGATCTGGATCGGCCTGGGCCGGGAATGCCCTGAGCTGAAGGACCTGGCCGAGAGCCTGGACGCGACTCTGGCGGAGGCCGGGCTGGCCGAGCGAGAGCGCCGGCCCTTCACCGGGCACTTCACGCTCGGGCGTGTCAAGGACCGGCGGGGTGGCCGGCCGCTGCGCGAGGCCATCGAGCGGCTCGGTGGCGAGCCGGTGGGGTCGATGGAGGCCGATCACTTCTGCCTGTTGTCCAGCGATCTCACCCCTCAGGGGCCGATCTACACCGAGCGGGCGAGCTTCGAGCTCGCGCCGTAACGAGACATTGGGCATAGAGCAGAGCGCATCGCGCGCAGAAAGGGACAGGGGGACATGTCAGACACGGATGACCGGAGGAAGAACCTGGAGCGTGCCATCTCTCAGGTCGAGAAGCAGTTCGGCGAGGGGTCGGTCATGCGGCTGGGGGCAGAGGAGTCACACCTGGACGTCTCGTCGATACCGACGGGCGCCCTGACGCTGGATATCGCGCTGGGGGTGGGGGGACTGCCCCGGGGCCGCGTGGTTGAGCTGTACGGCCAGGAGGGGTCGGGGAAGACGACGATCGCGATGCACTGCCTGGCGGAGGCGCAGAAGATGGGCGGGGTGGCGGCGCTGATCGACGCCGAGCACGCCTTCTCGCCCGAGTATGCGCGCGCGCTGGGCCTGGACCTCGACGAGCTGCTGATCTCGCAGCCGGACACGGCGGAGGATGCGCTGGAGATCGTGGACACGCTGATCAGCTCCGGGGCGCTGGACATGGTGGCGGTCGACTCGGTTGCGGCGCTGGTGCCCTCGGCGGAGTTGGCGGGCAATGTGGGGGACGCGCACGTGGGCCTGCAGGCGCGGCTGATGAGCCAGGCGCTGCGCAAGCTCTCGGGGCACACGGCGGAGGCGGGGACGATCATCATCTTCATCAACCAGATCCGCGAGAAGATCGGGGTGATGTTCGGCAACCCGGAGACGACGCCCGGCGGCCGCGCGCTCAAGTTCTGGTCGTCGGTCAGGCTGGAGGTGCGGCGCCGAGAGAGCCTCAAGGACGGGACCGACATAATCGGCACGCGCACCAGCGTGCGCGTGGTCAAGAACAAGGTCGCGCCGCCCTTCAAGACCGCTGAGTTCGACATCGTCTTCGGCAAGGGCATATCGCGTATCGGCTGCGTTCTGGACGAGGCCGTCGATCAGGAGATCATCGAGAAGGCCGGAAGCTGGTACAGCTACGGGGAGGAGCGGCTCGGGCAGGGTCGCGAGAGTGCGATCGAGTACCTGGAGAGCAACCCGGAGCTGGGCCTGGAGGTCGAGAACAAGATACGCGAGAGAGTGGGGCTGCCGCTGCTCGAGGAGCCGCCGGCGGCGGAGGAAGAGGCAGAGCAGGTGGACGAGCGGGAGGACGAGGCAGAGGGGTGAGCTCGAGGCCAGCCAGTGATGGGTGAAGGAGGCCGGAGTCCGAAGGAGTGGGAGGATGTCTGACGGGAGCGAGCGCCGGGCCGGGTATCGAGAGGCCAAGGCCGCGGCGCTGAAGCTGCTGGCCAGCAGGGCACGAACGCGCAGCCATCTTGAGACGAGACTGGAAAACAAGGGGTTCGGGGCGGAGGACGTGGAAGAGGCGCTCGACGACCTTGAGCGCGCCGGATATGTTGATGATGGGCAATACGCGCGCGACCGGATCGAAGAGCTCCTTGGACAATCGAGGAAGGGCCCGCAGGCGCTGGTGCACGCGCTGATCCAGGATGGGGTCGCCGCCGAGGCGGCCGAGCGCGCCGTCGCCGAGAGGCTGGAGGGCGAGGACCTGGGCGAGTGGGCGCGTGAGGTGGCGAGCGAGCGTGCGGAGCGCATGCGCGACGTGGAGCAGGATACGGCACGCAGGAGGCTGTACGGTTACCTGAGACGCCGGGGTTTTGGGGACGCGGAGGCGCTCAGGGCCATCGACGAAGCACTTGAAGAGCACCAGCAGCAGAGCTGAACGCCGCCCTACCACCGCAACGGAGGTGTGAATCCGATATGCATACATGGGTACTCCCGGTGGTCGTAGCCGTCGCATCGGTGATTATCGCCTGGGCCGCATACAGAGTGCAGATGTCGGCCGCCAGGAAGCAGATCGAGCAGGACCTTGCAGAGGCCCGCCAGCTCCGAGAGAGCGCGCAGGAGCAGTTGGAGGCGGAGCGCCGTGAGCTGAAGCTGCAGGCCAAGGAGGAGGCCCTCAGACTCCGCGAGCAGGTCGAAGCTGAGGTGAAGGCTCAACGGGACGAGCTGGACAAGGCCAAGCGCCGGCTCGAGGAGCGAGAGGACCGCATAGAACGCCTGACCACGGAGATGGACAACCGGTCGCGCAACCTGCGCAACCGCGAGAAGGAAATCGAGCAACAGGCGGAACGCGCTGAGGAGCTGATTGAGGAGCAGGAGCGCGAACTGCAGCGCGTCGCGGGACTCACCCGCCAGCAGGCCAAGGACATGCTGCTGGCCGAGGTCGATGAGGAGATCACGCAGGACGCCAACCAGCTCGTGCGCCAGACCATCGCCAATGCCAAGGAGGAGGCGGACCGCAGGGCCAACGAGATCATCGCCTGGGCCATCCAGCGATGTGCGGTGGACCACACCGCTGAGAGCACCGTCTCGGTGGTGCCTCTGCCCAGCGACGACATGAAGGGGCGGATCATCGGTCGCGAGGGACGCAACATCCGGGCCTTCGAGCAGGCCACGGGCGTGGACCTGATCGTGGACGACACGCCCGAGGCCGTGGTGCTCTCGGCCTTCGATCCCATCCGGCGCGAGGTGGCACGCATTGCCCTGGAGCGCCTGATCGCCGACGGGCGCATCCACCCCGGGCGGATCGAGGAGGCCGTGGGGCGGGCGCGGGAGGAGATCGAGCAGACCATGAAGGAGGCCGGCGAGCAGGCCACCTTCGAGACAGGCGTCAGCGGCCTGCACCCGGAGCTGGTCAGGCTGCTGGGCAAGCTGCACTTCCGCACCAGCTACGGCCAGAACGTGCTCAAGCACTCGATCGAGGTGGCCCACCTGGCCGGGGCCATGGCGGGGGAGTGTGGCGCGAAGGTGGCCATCGCGCGCCGCGCCGGACTGCTGCACGACATCGGCAAGGCCGTGGACTACGAGCGCGACGGCTCGCACTCGCTGATCGGGATGGAGATCTGCCGCGCCAGGCAGGAGCCGGAGGCGGTTACCCACGCCATCGCCGCCCACCACGAGGAGGTGCCGATGGAGACGGTGGAGGCCTTCCTCGTGCAGGCCGCCGACGCCATCTCCGCGGCACGCCCCGGCGCCCGCCGCGAGACGCTGGAGACCTACCTGAAGCGTCTGGAGGGGCTCGAGACTATCGCGAAGAGCTTCAACGGGGTGGACAAGTGCTACGCCATCCAGGCCGGGCGCGAGCTGCGGGTGATGGTCAAGCCCGAGCAGGTGGACGACCGGCAGGCGCAGCGGCTCGCCAAGAGGATGGCCGAGCGCATTCAGAGCGAGATGGAGTACCCGGGGCAGATCCGCGTTACCGTGATTCGCGAGAAGCGCGCGGTGGAGTACGCGCAATAGCGCGCGGCGGAGCCCTGGCCGCGGTGAGACGCCGGCTCGCTCGGGCCGGCAGGGCGTGGAGAGAGCCGGATCAGTGCATGGTCATACTTCACCTGGGCGATGTTGTGGGCAGGCCGGGACGGAGGGTCGTCGCCGCCCTGCTGCCCGAGTTGATCCAGCACCATGAGGCGGAGCTGGTCGTGGTCAACGGGGAGAACGCGGCGGGGGGCGCGGGCATCACCGAATCGACCGCCGACGAGCTCTTCGCGGCGGGCGCCGACTGCATCACCACGGGGAATCATATCTGGGCCCAAAAGGAGGCCCTGAAGCTCGTCGCCAGGGACACGCGCGTGCTGCGGCCGGCCAACTACCCGCCGGGCGCGCCGGGTGTGGGGGCGAAGGTGCTGCCGGCACGCACGGAGAGCCTGGGGGTGGGCGTGGTCTGCCTGTGCGGGCGGGTGTTCATGCGGGAGCTTGACTGCCCCTTCCGGGGCGCGGACGACATCCTGCGCTGGATGCGCCAGGAGACGTCGGTCATCTTGGTGGATTTCCACGCGGAGGCGACCTCGGAGAAGCAGGCCATCGCGCACTACCTGGATGGCCGCGTAAGCGCGGTCCTGGGCACACACACCCACGTGCAGACCGCGGACGAGCGCGTGCTCGAGCACGGCACGGCCTACATCACGGATGTAGGGATGTGCGGCGCGACGCAGTCGATCATCGGCGTCGAGCGCGAGCCGGTGCTCAGCCGCTTCCTGACCCAGATGCCCTCCCGCTTCAAGCCGCCCAGGTCGGGCGCCGCCATCCTGTGTGGGGTAGCCGTGGATGTGGATCCGCACAGCGGGCGGGCGTGGCGCATCGAACGCATCCGCAGGACGCTCTCAGAGTAGTCAGGCACTGTCTGAGCGACGCAAAGATTCCGCTAGCGCTTGCTTAACGGCGCTGTTCCTGGTACTATACGGCTGGATGCTGATAGCCGCTTTCTACAAGCACTCATACTAGTATTCTGACAAGAGACGACGACCGCATCGCACCAGCTCGGTAGCAAGGGGGCCGTGTTGCCGTGGATATCCTGCGGGTGAGTTCGAGCTCAGACCCAAACAAGGTGGCCGGTGCTCTCGCTGGCACGATCCGTGAGCACAGGCAGGCCGAGCTGCAGACCGTGGGAGCCGGCGCTCTGAACCAGGCCATCAAGGCCGTCGCCATCTCCCGGGGCTTCCTGGCGCCCTCCGGGATCGACCTCGTCTGCTGGCCCAGCTTCGTGGACATCGAGATCAACGGCAATGAGCGCACAGCGATCCGCCTGTCCGTTCGGATCCGCACGGACGCCGCCCCTGAGATCTCCTGAGCCCGCACCGTGGTGAGCACCCGATGAACGCCGGTCGCGCCCGGTCCTCAGCCGGGCGCCTTTTGCTGTACGGGCCGCCGCACAGGCCCGCCCGAACGTGACTGCCGCCGACTCCCACAGGAGATGATGGTGCCATGCAGCC
The DNA here is from genome assembly GCA_029820945.1 of Candidatus Zipacnadia bacterium. Classification (GTDB taxonomy): domain Bacteria; phylum Armatimonadota; class Zipacnadia; order Zipacnadales; family UBA5352; genus JALGUJ01. Next base: position 69,288 of record JALGUJ010000009.1, read on the forward strand.
GATTACCGCCGGTGTCGTGGGCCTGGGAAGCATGGGGATGGGCTGGCACTGTGAGCAGCTCAGCCGTCTCGAGGGGTTCGACCTGATCGCGGGCTGCGACCCGTCCGAGGAGCGCCGCGCGCAGGCCCGGGAGCAGTTCGGCATCGAGACGCATGCCGACTACGACGAGATGCTCACCCGCGCGGACCTTGACCTGGTGGTGGTCGCCACGCCGTCGGCCATGCACCGCGACCACGTCGTCGCCGCGCTCGAGGCCGGCAAGCACTGTGTGTGCGAGAAGCCCCTGTGCATGAACCTGGCGGAGTGCGACGAGATCATCGAGGCGGCCGAGCACAGCGGCAGGATGATGTCGGGCTACCAGAACCGCCGCTGGGACTCCGAGCATCTCTCGGCCATGGCGACCGTCCGCGACGGCGTGCTGGGCGAGATCTTCTTCACCAAGCAGATCTCGATGAGCTACTCACCGATCATGCGAACGTACGGCGTCAAGGAGTTCCGCCCACAGTGGCGCGCCGAGAAGCGCTACGGCGGCGGCCTGCTCTATGACTTCGGCCCCCACCGCATCGACCAGCTCCTGCAGCTTCTGGACTACCCAGAGGTCCGCGACGTGTACTGCGAGCTGCAGGGACGCGTGTGGTCGGACGAGGTGGACGACTACTGCCTGGTGGTCATCCGCTTCGCGAACGGCGTCACCTCGCAGGTCGAGACCACGACGGTCGCGCGCCTGGGCCTGGGCGGCACGCTGATTGTGGGCCGCGACGGGGCATACCGCGACGGCACCATCGCCGTAGGGGAGGGCGACGATCTGCGCGAGTACCCCGCCCCGCAGTTCGAGCGCGACTGGGATGCCTATTACCGCAATGTCCACGCACACCTGACAGAGGGCGAGGCCCTCGCCGTGCCGCTGTGGCAGGCGCGCGCGATGATCGCCGTCATCGACGCCGCCCTGCGCAGCGCCGAGAGCGGCGAGGTGGTCGGCCACGGGTGAGGTCCCCCACCACCTGACCGTGAAGAGCCTGAAGGCGAGCATCGGCCATGCGCCGGTCGGCCGTGCCCCGGCGGGCGCGACAGTCGCCGGGGCTGCTGGGGGCGTCCTGGCGCGAATCGTTCGAAGGAGATGGCGCGGCCGAGGCGAATAGGTAACAGAGGAGGCGGGATGGGCGGGAGCTGGGCCCGCGTGTCGGGCGGCCGCCGCGCACCTGCCGCCGTTCTGAGAGCCCAGCGGGCCTCACAACCTTAAGTTCTTGTGGACACTGCCGAGAGAATAAAGGTAGAATAGAGGTGGGCTGCGGCCGGGGCCGGGCATGGTGACCGCCTGTTCGGGAGCGGTGCCGTTTGCTCAGAGCCGGTCGATCTGGTACAATGAGCGAGGCGTCATCGGATGCCGGAGGTAGTGGCCGTGAGCAGCAATGGCAAGGAAGCACTCGAGATCTTTGAGCAGGGGCTCGAGGACCTCATCAGGTCCTGCCGGCAGCCGACCGAGAAGCGGATACGCTACGGCAATCTGCGCAGCGAGATCTCGCGGGGGGCGGGGAACGGTGAGGTCGCGAACGCGGCCGTCGTCTATGAAACGCCCGGTGGCTCAACGACGCAGATCAACATAACCTACGACGAGAGCGAAGGCACCTTCAGCTACCTCAGCGATGACCTCGATGAGACGGTGGTCTGCGGGGACCCCCTCGAGGTCGTGGCGATGGTGCGGCGTCACGCGCAGCGGATCCCGGAGAAGCGCATGCATGCGCTGTTTGATGCCATCGACATCTGGATGTCCGAGGGCAAGTCGCGGCGCGAGATGTTCAGCGAGATGAACAAGCTGCTCCAGAATGAGTTCCTCGGCGGGCGGATCACGACGGAGGAGTTGAAGGCGGGCATCCAGCACATCGTGCGCGAGCACAACCGGTCGAGGGGCTAGTCGGCTGAGGCCGACTCTGCGTGGCCCGTCCGGGAAGGCGCTGGCCCGGAGGGGCCTGTTCATGTACCGCCACCGCCGATGAATCGGGCCGGGGGAAGGGAGAGCCCGCGCGGGCGGCGAAGAACGCTCATGGCATATCATTGAGTGCACCCCTGCACAGGCCCGGCGGCCTGTGCGCGTACAGACAACTGATGGAGAGAGGGTACGACATGAGCGATAGCTTCCGACTGGTGGCACCGCCGACCGCCGCGCCGCTGGACCCGGGCTTCCGCCCGGCGGTGCTGGCCAACCACAGTTTCCTTGAGGCAGTTGAGGAGTCGGGGGATGGCGTTGACGTGAAGATCGCGCTCGAGCGCGGCGACGGCTCCGTCAGCGTGTATGAGACGCGCGCCTTCGCGCCGGACTCGCCGCAGGCCGACGCGAACCTGATGTACGCCGAGCGCCTGGTCAAGTTCCTCCTCTGGCAGCGCGGCGGTTACAAGGTCGTGATAGGCGGCCATGAGCAGATCGCCGACCACATCAAGCAGGTATACTCGGCCGACGGCGAGCGCTCCTTCGACTACGACTTCATGGGCGGTGTCTATGAGAAGGAGTTCGTGGTCGAGGGCTGCGCCCTGGAGGACACTCCTGAGGAGCAGGATACTACCAAGCCGCTGGGCCGGCATCTGAGCGGGTACCGCGTCGGCTTCGACCTCGGCGCCTCGGACCGCAAGAGCTCCGCGGTCATCGACGGCAAGTCGGTCTGGGAGGAGGAGGTCCCCTGGGACCCCAAGAACCAGGAGGACTGGCACTACCACTACGACGGCATCAAGCACTCGATCACGCGCGCCATGGAGCATCTGCCAAGCTGTGACGCCATCGGCGGCTCCGCCGCCGGGGTGTGGATCAACAGCCGCGTGCTGGTGGCTTCGCTCTTCCGCGGCATCCCTGAGGACGACTTCGACGCGCACATCAAGAACATCATGATCGACATCGGCGAGGAGCTCGGGGTGCCGATCGTGGTCGCCAACGACGGGGAGGTCACCGCCCTCGCCGGCTCGATGTCGCTGCAGGAGAACGCCGTCCTGGGCGTCGCCATGGGCTCATCGGAGGCGGCGGGCTACGTGACGCCGGACGGCAACATCACAGGCTGGCTCAACGAGCTTGCCTTCGCGCCGGTTGACTATCAGCCCGGCGCGCCCAAGGACGAGTGGTCCGAGGACATCGGCGTCGGCGCGCTGTACTTCTCGCAGCAGGCGGTGGGGCGGCTCGCTCCCGTGGCGGGGATCGAGTTCGATGACGAGCCGGACCTGCCCGTGCTGCTTGAGCGCGTGCAGGAGATGCACCTCGAGGGCGACGACCGTGCCCACAGGATCTTCCAGACCATGGGCGTCTACCTGGGCTACACCATCGCCCACTACGCGGACTTCTACGACTTCGAGAACATGCTGATCCTGGGCCGCTGCACCTCAGGCAAGGGCGGGCCCACGATGCTCGAGATGGCGAATGGCATCCTGGACCGCGAGTTCCCCGAGCTGGCGGCGAAGATCGACCTGATAACGCCGAGCGAGCGCCTGCGCCGCGTCGGCCAGGCGATCGCCGCGGCCAGCCTGCCCGAGATCAACGGCGACTAAGGGCTGCTTTGGCACAGGCGGAAGCTGGTCTGTCGGGCAGTGATGCCCGGCCGCGCTGTTGTAGAAGGGGCTCCAGTGTCGCCGAGACTAATGAGTCATCTGGAGGGTGAACAATGATCAACCTACGCAAAGAGGGCGCGGAGATATTCGTTCCTGATGGCAGACCCGTCGAGGAGGCGCTGGCACGCACCACGCACATGGGCATCGGTGCCCACCAGGACGACCTGGAGATCATGGCCTACGACGGCATCCTGGCCTGCTTCGGCCAGGACGACAGGTGGTTCTTCGGCTGCACCTGCACCAACGGGTCGGGTAGCCCGCGCGACGGCCTCTACGGCGACTACACCGACGAGATGATGATGGAGGTGCGCCGCGCGGAGCAGAAGAAGGCGGCATTCGTCGGCGAGTACACCGCCCAGGCGCTGCTGAACTACGCCAGCAGCGAGCTGCGCGACCCGGAGAACCCGGACCCGCTGGCCGACCTGGTGGATCTCTTCAGGGCCGCGCGGCCGCAGTTCGTCTACACGCACAACTTCGCGGACAAGCACACCACGCACGTCGGCGCGGTCTGCCGCACCGTGGAGGCCATCCGGAGCCTCGATGCGAGCGAGCGGCCCCAGAAGCTGTGGGGCTGCGAGGTCTGGCGCGACCTGGACTGGATGCTCGACGACGACAAGGTGCAGTTCGACGTCGAGGGCCATGAGAACCTGGAGATGGCCCTGCTTGGGCTGTTCGACTCGCAGGACCTGGGCGGCAAGCGCTACGACCTGGCGACCCTCGGCCGCCGGCGCGCGCATGCCACCTACGCCGAGTCGCACGAGACTGACGTGACCGCGTCGATGATCTTCGCCATGGACCTGACGCCGCTGATCGAGGACGACGACCTCGACCCGCGCGATCACGTCAGGGCGCACATCGACCGGTTCGCCGAGAACGTGCTGGAGGTCATGGACGGCATCCTGCGCTGACACCCGCGGCCCGACCCACGCGGGTCAGGCCTCCAGACCAGCAGTGGCGTTGCGTTCGGCACTACGGCCACGCCCCCGGTGGGTCGCGGGGGCAGCCGCTTGCGCACGGGGGCAGGGGTGTGCGAGGTGCTGGTGCGGCCTGCGGCTCCTGGCGACAACACTCCGGGGCGTGGGAGAGACTCCCGCGTCCCGTTCGCATGAAGAGGTGGCCGTGATGGCAGAGCACCCACCCATCGGCCTGATGATCGTCGCGCCCTCGACCGTGGCTG
>JALGUJ010000181.1 GCA_029820945.1 Candidatus Zipacnadia bacterium
AGTTTCCACGCCCGAGCAGACCGGCCCTGTGCGCGACGGCGAATCTTCGGTTGGCCCCAATGTGACGGAGAGGTCCACGCCACCAGTGCGGCGAATCCCCACATGCTCGGGGGGGGGCCTTCTGGACGCTGGACCCATCTGCCTGCCCTGGAAGAAGCTGATACCATGCCGTGCGCACTCCTCGTGAGCTTCGGTGGCTATCCGTACACGCCGAGCAGTCTCACCCCCGACAACGGCCTCGCGAACCTTGCCGGCGCACTCGCCGAGGAGGGCTGGGAGGCGCGCATACTCGACTTCGGCACCCTCTCGAACATGCGGCGGCTCTTCCCGCGCGAGCTCACCGAAGTCCTGCGCCCCGCGGCCGAGGACATGATGCGTGGCGGCGGAGGGGCGCCAGACGAGGATGCACTGCGCCGGCTCAGCGAGATGGACGCGGTGCTTGGCGAGCACCAGTCCGCCCAGATGCACGCCATCGCCGATGAGGTGGCCGACGAGGTGCGCGCGCTGCGCCCGGACTTCGTGGGGTTTAAGCTCTGGAACGGGGACGGCTTCACCGGCAGCGTTATCATCGCCGAGCGCCTGCGCAGCGAGTTCCCCGAGCTGCCCATCTACGGCGGTGGGCCACAGGCATCGTGGTGGGGCGAGGCGATCTACCGGCGCACCCAGGTCTTCACCGCGCTCCTCGATGGTGAGGGCGAGGTGGCCATCAAGCTTCTGGCCGAGCACGCCCTGGGGCGCAGGGCGCTCTCGCAGGTCCCGAGCGCGATCTTCCTCGACGGCGGCGTCCCGCGCGCGGTGCCCCGCGTCGAGTGGCTCGACATGGACGACCTGCCTGAGCCCATCTATGACGAGGACGTCTACCCGGCCATGGCCGGGGACGAGAAGATCAAGATCATCGTCATCGACGACAGCCGCGGCTGCCCCCAGCAGTGCGGCTTCTGTGCCCACCCGGTGGAGAGCGGGCGTCGCTTGCGCACGGTCCGTGCCTCAGCGCTGGCCGACCGCATGCAGTCCATCCTCGACCGCCACGGGATCTCGGCCTTCCGCTTCTCCGGCTCTTCCACGCCCGGCCGGCTCATGGCCGACGTGGCCGACGAGATCATCGAACGCGGCCTCGATGTCAGCTTCACCTGCTTCGGCCACTTTGCGTCCGCGCGCCCCGACCACTTCGAGCGCATGGTGCAGGCCGGGCTGTACGCCATCTTCTTCGGCATCGAGTCCGGCTGCCGGCAGGTGCTGGACAGGGCCGTCCGCAAGGGCATCGACCTGGGTCGAGTGAAGGAGACGGTCAGGAGGGCCCAGGACGCCGGCATCTTCGTCGTCGCCAGCATGATCGTCCCTCTGCCCTTCGACACCGAGGAGACCATCGCCGAGAGCCTCGAGTTCGTGCGCGACGTGCGGCCCGACTCCGTCCCCGTCCAGTTCCCGGGGCTAATCCCGCGCACTCCCTGGTGGCTCGAGCCGGAGCGCTACGGCTTCGAGTTCGATCCCATCGAGTACGCCCAGGTGGGGCTGGAGTACAATATCAAGCTGCTCTTCCCCCCGGCGATGTGGGAGCCGCTGCCCTACACGGTCAACGGCATGGACTATGGGGAGTTCACGAGGCTGACGATGCAGTTCTCCGCCGACCTGGAGGCTTCGGGGATACTCACGGCTGTGCCCGACGACAATGCCCTCATCGCCCGATGCGCCGGCATGGAGCCGCGCGAGTTCCGCGATCTCACGCGGCTGTGGTGCGCCGTCGGGGACGCCGAGGCGATGGGGGACATGGTAGCGCGCGCCAACCGCAACATCGTCAGGCGCTGACCACCCGCGGGACGCCGTCAGGGCGTGGGCGCGTTCGGGCTGATGACGTCACCGACAATCCTGCTTAGCTCCTGCAGGTCGAATGGCTTCTCCAGCGCCATGTCCGCGACCGCCAAGTCCTCAGCGTCGGCCTCCTCGAGGAATGCGCTCAGGACGATGATGTAGGTGTCGGGCGCGGTCTCCTTGATCTGTCGCGCCAGTTCGGTGCCCGTCATCCCCGGCATGCGCAGGTCGGTGATGACCACCCGGGGCGTTGCGGCCCCCGGGCCGGCGTGCGCCTGCTCGAAGATCGGCAGCGCCTCTTCCCCCGAGCCCGCCGTCAGCACGCGAAAGCCATGCGTCTGCAGCACCTCGCGCGTGACCACCAGCATTCCCTGCTGATCGTCCACGATCATGACGGTCGGCGCGCCCTCGCCGGTGGCCTGCGTCACCTGGCTCTGCGTGATCGGCAGCCGCACCTTCACTGTGGTGCCCGCGCCCGCCACGCTGTCGAACTCGATGCTGCCGTTGTGCTGCGCGACCACCTTGTGCGCGACGGTCAGGCCCAGGCCCGTGCCCCCCTCACCCTTCGTCGTGAAGAACGGCTCCGACAGTCGTGCCATGACCTCGTGGCACATCCCGATCCCATTGTCCGTTACCTCGCCGACGACGCGGTCGCCGTCACGGTAGCTCAGTACCCGGATCTCACGCGCTCCGGCCCGCGCCTGCACCGCATGGTAGGCGTTGATGATCAGGTTGGTGAACACCGTGCGCAGGCCCGCCGGACTGCCGTCGATCCGCGGCAGATCCTCCAGGCCGAAGACCAGCGAATAGCTCTCCGGGTGGTCCACCCGACCGTGGCTGAGCTCCGCGGCCTCGTGCAGCACGTCGTTCAAGTCCACCTTCTCCACGGGCTCGTAGGGGTTCGAACTCGCCAGCGACGACAGCCGCTCCAGCGCCTCGCCGCCATCGCGCGCCGCCAGCGCAATCTGCTGCAGTCCGTCCACCAGCGTGTGCGGGTCGGGCCGCTGCGTCTGGTCTACGTCCAGCAGCATGATCTCGATCCGGAACAGGATCGTAGACAGGAAGTTGTTCAGATCGTGGGCGACCTCCCCGGCCACCTCACCGATCGAGCTCAGCCGCAGCACCTCGTTGAGCTGGTCCTCGATCGAGCTGTGTGCTGAGGCGAGCCCCTCCGCCAGCGCCTCGTCCCCGCCGTCCGGCTGCCGCCGAGTGCCGGCAAGCTGCTCGGAGAGCTGGGAGATCGTCGTGCTGAGTTGCTCGAGCAGCACTCGGCCCTCCCGCTCCTCGCGCCGCCGCGCCAGCGCCCGCTCGACGACCGCCTCCACCTCCGCCACGCCGAAGGGCTTGGTGATGTAGTCGAGCGCGCCCAGGCGCATGGCGCGCTGCGCGCTCTGCACGGCCGCGTACGCGGTGATCATGGCCACCTCGATGTCCGGGGCCATCTCCTTGATGCGCCGCAGCACCTCGGTGCCGTCCATCTCGGGCATCCGGATGTCCAGGAACACCAGGTCGGGCCTGCTCTCCTCGATCATGGACAGCGCTTCCTGCCCGCTTGAGGCCATGCGCACGTCGTGCTCGAGGTTCAGAATCATGCGCAGGGACTCGCGCGGCCCTGCCTCGTCGTCAACGACCAGGATGTTCGCCGCCACCCTACGACACCTCCACGCCGGGCTCGGGTTTGGGCTCCGAGCGGGGCAGTGCTACCAGCATCGTCACGCCGCCCTGCCCGTACGAGGCCTCGACCCGGCCATGCTGGTTCGCGATGATCTTCTGGCTGATGACAGGGCCGAGATCGCTCTCAGGGTCCTGCATGGCGTACAGCGGATCGAAGACGGTCTCCGGGTCGAACTTCCCGTTCAAGCGCGACCGCCGCGTCATGCGAACTATCACTTGAGACGGATCGTCGGCGTCCGTCCGCACCTCTATCTCCACCGGATGCGGAGGCGACCCGGCCAGGTACCGCATCAGGTACGACAGCGCGTCGCGCGTCGGCGTCGGATCCACCATCACAGTCGGCAGGTCCGCCGCGAACTGAAAATCGAAAGCCTGGCGCCTGACCTCGTCGGCCATTGGCACGACCTTGAGCGCCTCGTCGAGCAAGTCCTCCAGGCGTGCCGACTCCACGTGCGGCTCAGGCTGCTCGACCATCCGCAGCAGATTCTTGAGTAGCTCATCAAGGTGGTCGATCTCGGGCAGCACCGTCTGCGACCAGAACTGCGCCAGCCTCTCGTCCGATCCCCGCCCGCTGATCAGCTCCGCGTACGTCTTGACCGCCGTCAGCGGGTTCTTCACCTCGTGCGCGATGCGCCCGACGATCTTGTTCAGCACGTCCAGCCGCTCGCGCCGGCTGCGCTCGTGGGCCAGCTCCTTCTCGGCGGTGATATCGTCCAGCATCAGCACGCTGCCCAGCGACTCGCCGTTGTCGTGCAGCAGCGCCGAAGCCGTTACCCGCAGCCTCACCTGCCCGCCCCGGATCGACACCTCCTCGCTCGACGCCGCCTGCGCGGGCGTGCGCAGCGCGGCGTAGAGCATGTCGCCCAGCGGCGAGGGCAGCTCGCGCAGGTCGGCGCCCTCCACCGCCGCACGCTCGACGCCCAGCACCTGAGCCGCATATGGGTTGCACACCCCGATGCGCTCATCCGGGGCCAGCGTGATCATGCCCGCGCCCATGCTCTCGACAATGCGGTCGATGTAGGCCTTGGAGCGGCCCAACTCCTCGTGCAGTTCGATCCCCTCGGCCGCCAGCGCCACATGGTTCGTGACGCTGAACAGTGTCTCCACCTCGCCCCCGGAGTAGCTCTCGCCCAGGACCTTCTCTCCCAGGATCAGGATGCCGGCGAGGCGGCCCCGCACCATCAGCGGCAGCGCCACCTGGCCGCCGAACAGGGCCATCTCACGCGCCACCTGCACCGCAAGCTGCCGGTCCGGCCACGACGCGAGTTCCGCCGCCGCCAGCACCCGCCTGTTGCGGCGGTACCAGCTCGGCAGCGCGTCGCACGACGACAGCCGAGCCCCCTCCACGACCTCGCCGGGGATGCCCTGCTGGGAGCGCACCCGCAGGCCGTTGCCCGTCTCCCACAGCAGGCAGTAGCTCGCGCATTGGACGAACCGGCTCACCGCGTCCACGTAGGCCTCCAGCAGCCGGTCCAGGTCGAACCCGCTGGTGAACCCGCGCATCAGCCGGTGGAAGGCGTCCAGCTCGCCCGGCCGGCGGTCGCCGCTCGGCGCCACCGGCGTGCCGTTCTCGGCGCCGCCATGCATCGCGTCCATCTCGGCCCGCAGCCGCGCGGTCTCCGTGGCCTGCGCCAGCACGTCGTCGCGATCGTCGGCGCTCGCACCGGCGCGTAGCCACACGTCCGGCTCCGCCAGGCTCTCGCGCCGCACCTGGTCGATCACCTCGTCGGGCGCGATGCACACGAGGACCGCCCGGGGCGCCTGGGCGCGGATCCGCTCGCAGGCGCTCAGCCGCTCCTGCGTGAGCTGGGGCATCTCCATCACGATCAGGTCCGCCGGCACCGACTGCAGCAGTTCGACCGTAGCCTCCGGGCTCCTGGCCTGCAGCAGCATCGCGCCATCCCCCGCCGCCCGGCCGACATGTCGCATCCAGTCCTGGCTGAGGTCCGAGAGCACTGTGACAATCATGGTCGGCGATCACCAGCCGTTGTCTTCGTCGCCTGCGCCCGCGACAGCGGCAACTCTACCACGAACTCCGTGCCGCTCTCCGGCGTCGAGTGCACGGTAATCGTCCCCGAGTGCTCCTCAATGATCGTCTGGCAGATCGCCAGACCCAGCCCCGTGCCCTTGGTCTTCTTGCTCACGAACGGACGGAAGATCTCGTCCTGATGCTCGGGCGGGATGTAGCTGCCCACATTGTGCACCCGGATCCTCACCACGTCGCCGCCGCGCTCATCGTCGTGGGCCTCGGTTGAGAGGCGCACGGCGCCGCCCGCGGGCTCCGCGTCGATGGCGTTGCTCATCAGGTTCAGAAGCGCCTGGTACAGCCGCGTGCTGTCGCCCTGCGGGCTCCTGCGCAGATCGGCTGTGACCAGTTTGACCGTGAGGCGCTTCGCCTCGGCCAGCCCGGCCGCCGCCCTGATGGCCTGTCGGCAGATCCCGTTGATGTCGATGGGCTCGACCACCGCGTCCGCGGGCTTGGAGAGCGTCAGCAGGTCGCCCACCAACTTGTCGATCCGCTTGATCTCTTGCTGCGCCACGGTCAGGAAGTTCGAGCGGAACTCTGGGTCGTCGAGGCGCGTCGGCGCCAATTCCGCGAACGTGCGGATGGCCACCAGCGGGTTGCGGATCTCGTGCGCCATCCCGGCCGATATCACGCGGATAAGCGCCAGCCGCTCGGTCTCCTGCCGCTCGTGCTCCAGCTCCTGGATCAGCGTCAGGTCGCTGATAACCGCCACCGCGCCCTGCGAGCCGCCCCCGTCGCCCTCCAGCGGCGACGTGCTGCACGCCAGAGGCACCGTGCCGCCGGCGCGCTCGATCTCGAAGTGCTGGTTAGGCAGGACGCGGCCGCTGCCCAGGCTGGCGCGGATGCAGTTGGCGATGCCCTCGGGCAGCACCTCGATGCCG
>JALGUJ010000010.1 GCA_029820945.1 Candidatus Zipacnadia bacterium
CGTGATCCTGTGCGCCGAGATCCGCGACCGGGAGACGCTGCAGTTGTGCTTTTCGGCGGCCCTCACCGGCCACCTGCTGCTGACCACGCTGCACACTGACGACGCCATTCGCACCGTGCGCCGCATGATCGACGTCGGCGCCGAGCGCTTCCTCGTCGCGGACACGCTGCTGGGGGTGCTGGCGCAGCGGCTCGTACGCAAGACCCACAGGGAGTGCGCGGAGCAGCACGCGGTGACCGAGGAGCAACGGCAGTGGCTGCCGCGACTGCCGGGGCACCGGCCACCACGGGCGCACGGGCATCCACGAGCTGCCAGTGATCGACGAGGAACTGCAGCAGATGATCGCCGGCGACGCGGAGATTGGCGAGATCGAGCGCGTGGCCGCGGGCAGGCGCGAGCCGATGCGCTACGACGCCGCGCGCAAGGTCGTCGCGGGCGAGGTGGACATCGAGGAGGCCATACGCGTGACGGCCTTCATGCCGGAGTACGAGTAGAGGGCGGCAACGGCCGGGCGGAGGCGTCGTCCCGCGCCTCTACACGGCACGGCTACAGCTCGCCGGACTCGATCCCGCGCAGCATCTCGGCCGCGGTCTTGCCCGCCCAACCGTCGGGGTCCAGCTCCTTCGCGGTCTCCCACTCACCGCGCGCCGCCGCGCGGCTGCCGCCACGGTAGTAGGCCTCCCCGCGGTAGTAGTGCGCGCTGGCGTAGTCGCCCTTGAGCTCGATGGCGCGGCCGAAGTCGTCGATGGCCGCCTGGAGCTCGCCGATCTGCAGGTTCACCAGGCCGCGGTTGTGCCAGGCGCGAGCAAAGCCCGGGTTGATCTCCAGCGCCCGGTCGCAGTCACGCACGGACGCCTCGAAGTCCTTCATCTCGAAGCGGATATGGGCGCGCGCGAGGTATCCGACGGCGAAGTCCGGAACCACCTCGACCGCCTCCGTCAATTGCTCCAGGGCGTCCTCGAGGCGCCCGCGTGTTTGGTAGATGCGCGCGCGCTCGATGCGCGCCTCCACGAGCGTCTCGTCCAGGTCGGCGGCGGTCACGAAGTCCTGGAGCGTCCCCGACTGCTCCATCAGCGCCCGCGCCAGGCCGCGCACGTAGTAGGCCTCGGCGTCGGTCGGCATCTCCTCGATGATCGACCCGCAGACGTCGATCGCCCGTCCCGCGTCGCGACGCCCCGCATCGGTGTCGCCGAGCGCGAAGTGAGCGTGCGCCCGCCCCACCAGTGCCATCGGCATGTCGCGGACCAGGCCCAGCGCGGTGGAGAAGTCATCCCGCGCGGCCTCGCGCTGCCCGCCCGCCAGCCGCAGGATCCCTTGCTCAACGAGCGCCCGCGCGCAGGCGGGATCGGCCTCAAGGATCATCTCGCACAGCCGCAGGGCCTGCTCGTCGCGCCCCTGCCGCTGCAGCGCCCGCACCCAGGCGAGCAGCTCCTGCTGCTCGCTCAGTCGCTCGTCGCTGAGATCGGAAGCGGCGCCGGTCTGTGCCAGCACGATGAGGGCCACCAGGACTGCGGGACAGCATCTGCGCATTGCGAACCTCTTCAGCTCGGGACTGACGACGGGTTGCGGGGGGCTTCGCGACGGAGGCGGCACACTCCTCCGGCGCCGACGGACTCCGGCCCCACGCCGCGACCACGCGCCGGTGCAGGAAGGTATGCACCGGCAGGCTGCGAACCATAGGGCAATCCATATTCAAAGCGAGGAGGGAGTGAAAGAGGATGCAGGGCGAGATAACCTACTTCGAGCAGACGGGCCAGCAGAACACCGAGGAGACGCTGAAGCTGGCGGTCGCCGCCGCGCAGGAGCGCGGCCTGTCCACGATCGTTCTGGCGTCCACGACCGGCGCCACAGCCCGCCGCGCCGCGGAGATGGTACGCGGCACCGAGATCACCCTGGTCGTCGTCCCGCATCAGTTCGGGTGGAAGGACGAGCCGGAGTTCGACATGTCCCTCGTCCCGCAGCTCCAGGAAGAGGGGCACATCTTCCACGCGGCGACAATGCCGTTCCACACGAACCAGTTCCACGGCACCGACTCGCCGTCGGCCATGGCGAACGTGCTGCGCACCCTCGGTCAGGGGACGAAGGTGTGCATCGAGGTCGGTCTGATGGCCGCGGATGCCGGCCATGTCACGCAGGACGAGGAGTGCGTGCTGGTGTCCGGCACCGGTCGCGGCGCCGACACGGCGATGATCGCGACCGCGGCGCCGACGATGAGGCTGGGGGAGTTCAGAGTCCACGAGATCCTGTGCAAGCCCCTGCTGAGGTAACCGGTCGCGGCGCCGGCGCGTGGCGGCGCGGGGGCGATGGATCCCCGTGACCTCAGTCACGCGCGGGCCGGTGCCGCATGTCCGGCCGCCTCCGCCGGCATGCCGTCCCAGGTCCGGCCGAGCAGCTCGCGCCCAGCCGCCTTCTTGTTGACGCCGCCCCACTGCTTGAAGAAGAACGGGATGCGGCGCGCGTCGGCGGCGGCCTTGAGGGCAAGCACCCACTCCTCGGCCATCGGCCGCGCGCCGGGGCCGGACTCGCCCCCAACGATCACCCAGTCGATGCCCGTCAGGTCCACGGGCGACTGCCCGCGGCCGCATGCGATCGGCCCGATGAGCGGCTCGAAGGAGACAAACCTGACCGCCGCCGGGACGCGCCGCAGATGATCGAGGCGGAACGCGTAGTCCTGGTTCTCGACGCTGACGCCGGCCCAGACGTTCTCGGGCCAGTCGATGCTCGGGCCAAGCTGCGCCATGCGTCCGGAGCGCTTCGTCAGCACCTGGAAGATGTGCCAATCGGCCTCGCGCATGGTAGCGAAGACGCGCTGGATGAACTCAAGCGGCACGTGCTTGTGGAACAGGTCGCTCATGGAGTTGACGAAGATCACGTGCGGTTTCGTCCATTCCAGCGGCTCGGCGAGGCACGCCTCGTGCGTCCGGACCGCGAAGCCGTCGCGGTACTTCGCCTGGCCCATGGCCTGGAGGCGCCGCGCCATGCGCTCGGCGTAGCAGTGATCGCAGCCCGGGCTGATCTTCGTGCAGCCCGTGACCGGATTCCATGTCGAGTCCGTCCACTCGATGCTCGACTGAGCCATTGGGGGCCACGCTCACTCTTCCGGGATAGCTACCTTCACCTCGGTCGTCAGTCTGGGCGCTGCGCCTTCGGGCCCCAGTTCGGCACTCTCAGGTCGGGCTCGGGGATGCGGACCTGCTCGCTTCTCCGGCATCCATGCTTTGGCCCGGCGCGCCGTGGCATCCTCCGGCCCGCGCATAATCAGGCGGGCTGCAGGTGCTCGGCGTACTGTCGGCGAACCCGACGAGAGCTTCGGAGTACCCCATAGGCAGGAGGAGTCAGCTCCCATGACACCTATCAAGCAGTCGGTCTGCTGGGGCGTCGTCGCCTCGGCCGGAGAGCCGCAGGACGTCGTGCAGCAGGTCGCCGACATCGGCTTCGCGTCCATCGAGATGAGCCCGCCCGAGGTCTTCCCGATCATCAAGGACGCCGGGCTGGACATCGCCATCTTCGTCGGCCACAGGTCCCTCGCCGACGGCCTCAACAAGCGCGAGAACCACGAGCGCATCTACGATGAGCTGATGGAGAGCTTCGAGCTGGCCGAGGAGTACGACGTGCCGAGCCTGCTGTGCCTGTCGGGCAATCGCTACGAGGGCGTCTCGGACCTGGAGGGCGCCGAGATCACCGCGGAGATCCTCTCGCGCGTGGCGCCCACCGCCGAGGAGAAGGGCATCAACCTGTGCATGGAGCTGCTGAACTCGCGGGTCAACCACCCGGGCTACATGTGCGACTCCACGGAGTGGGGCGTGCATGTATGCAAGATGGTGGACAGCCCGCGCGTTGCGCTGCTGTATGACATCTACCACATGCAGATCATGGAAGGCGATCTGATCCGCACCATCCAGAACAACATCGAGTGGTTCAAGCACTTCCACACCGCCGGCAATCCGGGTCGCCATGACATGGACGAGGAGCAGGAGATCTACTACCCGGCCATCGCCCGCGCCATCGCGGAGCTGGACTACGAGGGCTACGTCGGCCACGAGTTCGGCCCCAAGGGCGACGACCGCATCGCGGCCGCGCGCGCGGCCTTCGAGGTGTGGAACGTGTCGTAACGGCGCCCCTCCCCCTGAGCTTGCGAGGCAGGCTCCTTCCCCCTCCCCATTGCGACGCTCCGCGTCGCCGGCGGTTAGAGGGGGAACGGCAAACGTCGTTCCCCCCTCCCGCCCTCGGGCTGAAGGTCCGAAAGGGAGGGCGGCCCCGCGGAGCCGGGCGGGGGGGAGGCGCTGTTCGCTTGCGACCGCCGAGGGAGCGCAGCGACTGAGGCCATGACCTCCCGCGAGCGCGTGTGGGCGGCCGTGACCCATCAGCCGGTGGATCGCGTCCCCGCCCAGTTCTGGGGCACCGCCGAGGTGCGGCAGATGCTGCTGGAGCACTTCCGCACCGATGACTGGCAGGTGGTGCTCGACGAGCTGGGCGTGGACGGCTTCGCGCATGCGCCGGTGCGCTACATCGGCCCCGGATTCAGCGGTCCCGACGGCGAGCCGGCGGGCCTCTGGGGCGTACAGAAGCGGCGTATCGAGCTGCCCACCGGCGGCTTCTACTCCGAGCGCACCTACGCGCCCATGGCCGAGTTCACCGAGATCGCTCAGGTCGAGGACTTCGACCTGGGCGACCCGGCCGACTGGGACTTCCAGGCCGCCGCGGACTTCTGCCGCGAGCAGCATCCTCACAGTGTCACGATGGTCGGCTACATCGGGCCCTACGTGGACCTGTGGAACCTCTTCGGCGAGCAGCGGGCGCTGCTCAACATCGCCCTGCGCCCGGAGCTGATCGAGGCGGTCCTGGAGCGCACCATGGACTACCGCCTCCGCCAGCACCGCCTGCTCTACGAGGCCTGTGGCGAGTACGCGGATCTGGCCCAGACCGCCGACGACTTCGGCAGCCAGAACGGGCTGGTGATGAGCCGCGAGCACATCCGCCGCATCTTCTGGCCGCACTACCGCCGGGCCATCGCTCTGGCACACGAGTTCGGCCTGAAGGTCTACCATCACGATGACGGCGGGATCGGCGAGATCATCCCCGACCTGGTCGAGATGGGGGTCGAGGTCCTCAACCCCGTGCAGTGGAACTGCCGGAACATGGACCTGCGGTGGCTCAAGCGCGAGTTCGGCGACCGGCTCTGCTTCGACGGCGCGGTCGAGAACCAGTCGATCATCCCCTTCGGCACGCCGGAGGATGTGCGGCGCGAGGTGCGGAAGAACATACGCATCCTGGCCGCCGACGGCACCGGCTACATCTGCGGCCCCTGCCACAACATCCAGTCCGGCACGCCGCTGGAGAACGTGCTGGCGCTGTACGACGAGATCCGCGTCTCGGGGAGCTTCCAGTAGAGCGAGGAGGCACTCATGCTCACGCGCATCGTGACCGCAGTCATCGGCATTGCCCTTGCGCTCGGCATTGCCGTCGCGCAGGAGGCCCAGAACGTGCTCACCAACGGTGACTTCGAGACGGTAACCACGGTCACGCCCGGCGACGACGGCCTCTACCACGGCTGGCGGCTCGGTGAGGAGCCGCTGGTGCCGGCAGGTTGGTCGCTCAACACGCGCTACGTCGGCTCATTGGAGGTGCGGCGCAATGAGCCGGCGTCCGGGGCGCACTGTATCCGCGTCACCGCCCCCGACGAGGACTCGAGCCACATCTATCAGATCCGCGAGGGCCTGCAGGTCGGACAGTGGTACCGGGTCTCGGCGCGGATCAGGGGCGGCTCGGCGGCGATCCACATGTACGAGTACTACCAGGAGCGCCGCATGACGGCGCCGATCATCGCACACGGTACGGCGCCCGCGGGCCAGTGGGCCGAGCTCTCGGGGTTCTACCGCCCGGAGGCTGATGACTACGCGCGCTCGGGCGTCGCGATCGCGGTTCCTGGTGGAGAGTCAACGGACATCGACGACGTGCGCATGGAGCCGGTGGCTCTGCCCACAGGCACGGACGCGGGCCCGGATATCGTGCTGGAGAACCCGCGGGTGCGGGCGGTCATCGGGGGGAGCGGGCAGCTCATGTCATTGATCGACCGGGCCTCCGGGGAGGACTACGCCGCGGAGGTGCCGGTCTCGGTCTTCCAGGCCACGCGTGACGGTACGCAGGTGCCGCTCTACTCCATCACACGCGAGGGGGACGTGCTGCAGGTGCAGTTCCTCGACCCGGAGATGAAGGCGCGCGTCCGGGTTGAGGAGCGGGACAGCCATCTGCTTTTCGAGGTTCTGGACGTGGCACCCGAGGACGTGGACAGCCTGACCATCGACTTCCCGCTCAGGCAGCTTGAGACCGTCGCGACCGCCTTCAACGCGACCTACGACGAAGGGTTCGGCATCTCGCTCCTCGGCACGACGGTCAACACCTACAACGTGCCGACGAGCCGGGGCGAGGGGGCGTGGAGCCTCCGCACGCGCTGCGTCAGCGCCCACGGCATTGAGGGCGCGAGCTTCGCCCTCGTCGCCGCGCCGCGCCAGCGATTCGAGGAGGCCATCGTCGCCACCGAACGTGCCAACGGCCTGCCCAGCCCGCACTTCGATGGCCAGTGGGCCCGCTTCTCCGACCGAGCATACGAGTCGTACCTCTTCGCCACCAGCGTGGTGGAGGACGACATCCCCACGCTCATCGAGTACGCGAAGCTGGGCGGCTTCGGCACGATAATCATCCTCAAGAACTCGTGGCTCGAGAACCACGGCCACTACGACATCAACACGGACTCGTTCCCGGGCGGCCTGGCGAGCTTCAAGGCCGCGATCGACAGGATCCACGCCGCCGGGCTGCACGCGGGCGTGCACGTCTTCGGCCCGACGATCTCCCCCAACGATCCCTACGTGACGCCGCTGCCCAGCGACGAGCTGGCCTTCGTGGAGCTGCCGCCGCTGGCGGAGGCGGTGGACGCGGAGGCGACGACCATCACGCTGGGCGAGCAGCCCGGCAACTGGCCGCCGGAGCAGTGGCGGAGCCGGGCCTTCCCCGGCCAGACGATCCGCATCGGCGATGAGCTGATCGACTACGCGGCGGAGGCGGTCGGGCCGCCCTTCCGCTTCACCGGATGCACGCGCGGCGCGCACGGCACGGTCGCCGCGGAGCATCCGGCGCAGGCCGAAGTCAAGGGGATGCTCAGGCAGTGGCACTTCTTCCTCGTGCAGCCCGATACGGATCTGGCCGAGGAGATCACAACCAACTTCGCGGCCCGCGTCAACGAGCTCGGCCTCGACATGGTCTACTTCGACGCCAGCGAGGGAGCCGGGCCGCCCTACCACGATCAGTGGTACTACCTCAACCGGATGCACCTGGGGTACTACTCGAAGTTCGACCATGACGTGCTCTACCAGACCTCCACCGGAACCGGCCGGAACATGCTGTGGCACATCGTGCCGCGCAGCGCATCGGCGGACGGCCACGGGGACATCAAGGGCTACCTCGACGGGCGCTGGCCGGGGATCCTCAACCAGGCCGCGAACTGGACGCGCTCGGACATCGGCTGGTACTACATGTTCAAGGACGTCCGCCCCGATCAGATCGAGTACGTGCGAGCGAAGGCCCTCGGCCTGGGCGCATCGATCTCCATCGAGGCATCGCGGCAGTCGCTGGAGTCGCTGCCCCTGGCGCGGAAGACCTTCGAGATGCTCGCGCGCTACGAGCGGGCGCGGCTGGCGGGCTTCCCGCCCCCCGAGCTCGCTGAACGGATGCTCGAGCCCGGCACCGACTTCCGGCTGTTTGAGGGGGATGAGGGCTTCCGGCTCCACCGGGCGGTCTACGAGGAGCCGCGGCGAGTGGATGTGCTCGACGGCGAGGCCAACGTCTGGCAGATCGTCAACGACCGCGACCGGCCGTGCGATCTCGGCGTCGAGATCGTCCGCGGCACGGAGACGGTCGCCGCGCGCGCCTACGGTGACCCGGGCGCGCTCACGATCGAGAGCTTCGATGATCCGCAGGCGTGGCTGCCGAGCGAGGCGAACGACTACGAGAAGCACGTGCTCGGGGCGCGGAAGGAGATGACCGAGACCGGGCCGGTGATGGCCGGCGTCACCCAGGCCATGGACGCTGCGGAGCAGGCGCGCATCGGCGAGGGCGCCCTGGCCTGGTCGGCGGGCAATGAGGCCGCCATGAACGGCTGGAGCGGCATCGGGCGCCGGCTCGACCCGCCTCTGGACCTGAGCGCATACTCGGGCATCGGCATCTGGATCCACGGCGACGGGATGCACGAGATCGTGCGCGTGCAGCTCCGGGACGTCGAGGGCCATTACGCCGAGAAGCTGGTCACCATCGACCACAGGGGCTGGAGCCTGCACACATTCGCGCTGCAGGGGAGTGGGTTCGACGCGTCGCAGGTCGGGTACCTGGTCTTCTGCCTGAACCGCATCCCGCGAGGGGCCTCGGTGCGGGTTGTGCTCGATGACATGCGGGCCATCCCCGAGACCTCGGGCGCGATGAACCTGCTCAATCCCGCGCTGGTGCTCAACGGCAGGCGTATTGAGCTGCCCCTGACCCTGGAGCCGGGGCAGGCCGTGACCTGCGACGGCCCCGACGGCGCGGTCTTCTGGCCGCCGGGGATGGAGCCGGGCGAGCCGCTGGACCTGGACGTTGCTGCCCTGCGCCTGCAGCCCGGCGAGAACACGGTGGTGCTCGAGTCCGAGGGCGACTTCCCCGGCGACGTGCACGTGATCCTCCACCGCATGTGGCCGGTGGAGTGAGTCTGGAGTCTCGAGTTGCGAGTTTTGAGTTTCGAGTTTCGAGTTGTTAGTTGCGAGTTGCGAGTTTGGAGTTCCGAGGCGCGCGTCGCGGCGGACCAAGGAGGGCGTTCGCATGAAGCAGTCACTCGTCTGGTGGTCGTTCGTCAACAGCAGCACCTACTCCCCGGCGGAGATCATGTCCGCGGCCAAGGAGATCGGCTACGACGCCATGGAGATGATGGAGCCCGACCAGATCCCCATGGTCAAGGACCACGGGCTGGAGGTCTCCCTGCTCATCGGGCATCAGTCGCTGGGCGATGGGATGAACGATCCCGACAACCACGATCGCATCGCGGATGAGCTGGCGGAGAGCATTCAGGTCGCGGCGGATAACGACGTGCCGGTGTTGTGCTGCTTCTCAGGCAACCGGCGATTCGGGCTCTCGGAGATCAAGGGCGCGGAGTACTGCGCGGAGATCCTGGCGCGCATGGCCCCGCAGGCCGAGCAGGCCGGCGTGACGCTGTGCATGGAGCTGCTCAACTCGAAGGTCGATCACCAGGGCTACCAGTGCGATAGCACGCCCTGGGGCGTGCACGTCTGCCGCATGGTCAACTCGCCGGCGGTCAAGCTCCTGTACGACGTGTACCACATGCAGATCATGGAGGGCGACGTGATCCGCACGGTCACGGAGAACATCGAGTGGATCGGGCACTTCCACACCGGCGGCAACCCGGGGCGCAATGACCTCGACGACCAGCAGGAGATCTACTACCCGGCGCTCGCCCGCGCCATCGCCGACAGCGGCTATGAGGGCTACGTCGCGCACGAGTTCCGGCCCAAGGGGGACACGATCGAGGCCGCGCAGGCGGCCTTCGAGATCTTCGACGTCTGAGGGCGGAAGCCATGAGGCGAGGGGAGGTGGCACGCATGCGCAGGTGGGCGGGAGTATTGTGCCTGATGTTGGTGGTGGCGCCGTGCGCATCGTGCGCCGCGCAGGACGCGACGGTGACGGTAGACACGTCGGTCCGCCACCAGACGATCCTCGGCTGGGGGAAGAGCACGCCGTGGGCCCCGGCGCCGGCGCTGGTGCGCGAGATCGTGCTGGAGCGGGCGGTGAACGACCTGGGTCTGACACGCCTGCGCCTGGAGCCCCCCAGCGGCAATCGCACGACGCACCGCAACTGGGAGTGGGTCAACGACAACGAGGATCCGCGCGAGATCAACTGGGAGGGCTTCAGCACCCAGGCACTGGACGCCCGGGTGAGCGAGTGGGTGGTGCCCTTCAAGGAAGCGGTCGAGGCTCGGGGGGAGCCTTTCACTCTCTACGTCAGCCCGTCGTTCTTCGATGGCGGCTCCAGCGGCACCGTGCCGCCCTGGCTGCTGAACGATCCCGAGGAGTACGCCGAGTGGGCGACGGCGATTCTGCTGCGCCTCCGCGACAGGCATGGCGTGACCGCGGACTGCTACTGCATCTGCAACGAGGCAGGGAATAACAACGCCTTCAGGCCGCAGACCGTCGGGGAGATGATTCGGGCGCTGGGGCCACGGATGCGGGAGTTGGGCCTGCCCACCATGATCCAGTTCCCCGAGAGCATCAACGTCGCGGTGGCCATGCGCTACATCGAGGCGCTCCAGGATCAGGCGGACATCTGGGAGTGGGTGGGGCTCATCAGCTACCATCTCTACGGCCCCAAGGATCGCCTGGCCGAGCTGCGCGAGTTCGCCTTCGCCCGCGGCCTGCCCACCGCACAGACCGAGTTCATGCGCTTGACCATCGACGACCTCTATCGGGACCTGACCGTGGGCGGCTGCTCATACTGGGAGATCTACGGGCTGGGCGGCCCCGACTACGCGACCATCGAGGGCGGCATCAGCTCCGACAGCTTCCGCGGCGGCAACCACTACTGGCGTTTCCGGCAGGTGCTGCACTACGTCCGGCCCGGCGCGGTGCGCGTCGAGGCCACCTCCAGCGACCCGACGCTGCGCGTGCTGGCCTTCGAGGACGACGGCGCCGTGACAGTGGTGTTGATCAACACCACGCAGCCCCACGAGGACCGCGCGGTGACCCTCGCGGGGCTGCCGCCCGGCATCTACGGCGTCTGCCGCACCGTGGGCGCAGGCCCGTACGACGAGGGCGGCCTGATTGACGTGCGCGCGGATGGCAGGGCGTCGCTCGATGTGGTCGCCGACAGCGTCTACACGCTGTACCCCCATCCCGGCGCGAACCAGCCGCCGACGGTCACCGCCTGGCGGGCGCGGCCGGCTTTCCTGCACACACCCGATGACAGCGTGAGGCTGTCGGTGGCCGCGACCGACGCGGACCTGGATGACCTGCGCTGCGCCTGGCGCGTGGTGACGCAGCCGCAGGGCGCGCAGGTGAGCATCGCCGATGCCATGGCGCCCTCGACACAGGCCTCGGGCCTCTCGGTGCCGGGCGAGTATCTGTTCGCCGTCGAGGTCAGCGACGGCGAGCACGCCGTCGAGCGGCGCCTGATGGTGCCCGTGTTCGCCGAGAACCAGCCGCCGGTGCCCGTGGATGTGCACAACCGCATCCCGGTGATGGTCAGCGTGCGTGAGGGCCGGACTGAACTCCGGGGCGGGGGGCGCGACGTCGAGGGGGATACGCTGACCATCCGCTGGAGCATCGCCAGCCAGCCGCCGGGTGCGAACGCGCTGCTGGAGACGCCCGGCGAGCAGAAGTGCCAGGTGACGGGCCTGACCGTCCCCGGCGACTACGTCTTCCGCTTCGAGCTGAGCGACCCGACGCACACAGTCGCCGAGGAGCTGACGGTGCCGGTGACGCGGTAGGCCCGCGAGAGGATCTGCGGCCGTGTCGGGCGACCGGGAACTCCCAGGCGCCCGGCTACCGTTTACACTCACGCGGAACCCATGCGGCGGTGCCGCCATGAGACGGGCGAGGGCACTCTGCTCGAGGTCCCGACGGCGACGGGTCTGCGTGCGTCGCCTGCACCGCCACGCCCTCTCGGGACGGGAGGTCACCGGTCTCATGACCCGCCAAGGATTCACGCTCATCGAGCTGCTCGTGGTCATCGCTATCATCGCCATCCTGGCCGCGATTCTCTTCCCCGTGTTCGCGGGAGCGCGGGAGAAGGCCCGGCAGACGACCTGCCAGAGCAACCTCAGGCAGTGGAGCATGGCCATGCGGATGTACTATCAGGACTACGACGAGCGCGTCTGCCCGGCGCGACTTGACGACAACCTGTACGGGACAGCCGGCATCTGCTGGGACTACCTGGTCATGTCCTACGTGAACAACGACCAGATTCTGATCTGCCCCAGCGACGGCGAGCCGAAGCAGGCCATCAACTGCTACAGCCACGAGAAGAGCTATGGCGTGAACTACGAGGTGCACCCACTTCAGGGCTACGGCGGCTATGGCTCGCCGCATCCGAGGGCGTGGCCGCCGCGTCGGATGTCCTCCTTCCTGGAGCCCGCCGAGGTGATCTCGATCGTTGACCTCGACTACCCCTCCGCCGGTGTGGACTACACCAGTATCGGCGAGCGGGTGGCATGGCGGCACAATGAGCTGGGCAACGTGGCCTTCCTCGACGGCCACGTCAAGGCCATGCGCGAGAACGCCACCCTGGCGCCAAACGATCTCTGGATCCCCGACGTGCTGTAGGAGCACCACTGGGGCCCGCAGACGGCCTCCGGGCCGGTTGACACCGTGATGCGGCTCTGCTAAGATAACCACGGTCCACGCGCGGCCATGGGCTGGCGGGCGCGGGTGGCACGTCGTATGCAGTCGTCGTGGAGCCATCAGCATGCCTGTTCCCTATCTGAGCACGAAAAAGCGGGCCGGTGAGGACGCCGCTCCGGGTTTCCGGATACGGCCCCGCGCTCCACAGGTACCGGTGCTGTGCTGATACCGATCTCAAGGCCCGCTGCCACCCGCAGCGGGCCTTTGCATTCGCTACACAGCCGGGGTGGCGCAAGGGCTGACACCACACCATGAATGGCCAGGTGCTCGTCCTCAACCGAAACTACGAGCCGCTGTCGGTGTGCGGATGGCAGCGCGCAGTCTGCATGGTGTACGTGGGGAAGGCCGTGGTGGTAGAGGAGGACTCGCGCGTGCTGCACTCCCCCAGCGTGGAGATGCACGTGCCGACCGTCATCAAGCTCTCGTATCAGGTGAAGCGGCCGATGCCGAAGCTGAAGCTGTCGCGCCAGAACCTGCTGGCGCGGGACCGGTACACCTGTCAGTACTGCGGCCGCCGCAGCAAGAACCTGACCATCGACCACGTCATCCCGCGCGAGCGTGGCGGCACGTCAAGCTGGGAGAACCTCGTGGCGTGCTGCACCGACTGCAACAACAGGAAGGGCAATCGCACGCCGCGCGAGGCAGGGCTGCGCCTGATCCGCCGGCCGCGCCGACCCAAGTTCATCCCGTACCTCAGCTATGCGACCTTCACCGCGGCGGTCAAGAACCCCGCCTGGCGTTACTACCTCGAGCCCTTCGCCCCGCACCTGATCGGGTCCTAGCGCTTGGCTGCAGGATTGAGCGTGGGTTGCGGGGCACGGCAACGGCGCCTCACCCCCCGGCCCCCTCTCCGTGGAAACCGCACACGACGCGGTTTCAGGCGGGAGAGGAGGAGAACACAACCGCTGGCGCTCATGCCGGACCGCTGCGGATTGCGTAGCACTCAGCGCTTGGCCCCTCCCACAGGCCCCGCGCGAAGCGCACGGTCAGTGCGAGCGCGGGGGAGGTCACTCGAGGCCACGCCAATGTCTGCAAGCAAGCAGTAGCGGCGCGAGCCGAGCGATTGCACCGGAGGCCGGGCCTGCGGGCCCGGCCTCCGCGCTTGTGTGATCGCGGGCATATCAGCGGCTGAGCCGCGGCGCGCGTGGGCAGCGTCTCTGGGGCGAGCCCCGCCGCGTCCGGGTCCCGCAGGCGGCGTCGCGCGGCAGGTCTCGCCGGCCTCACGTCGAACACCCAGGTGGCACACTCAGGCCCGCTCTCCAGAACTCGGAGGCAAACCAATGGCCCTCTTCGACGACATCGAGGCCGTCCTGCAGCACAGGGCGCCGGAGCGCCTGCCCGTGTTCTGCCTGTCGCAGGAGTTCGATGCCAGGTACGCCGGCCTCACCTACCGCGAGTACATCAGCTCACCCGAGACGATCGTCGAGGTCCAGCTCGAGGTCATGGACCAGTTCGAGTGGGACTGGGCCTGGCTGCACCTGGACGACACGCTGGAGTTCGAGGCCCTGGGGGTCGGCGTGGCGGAGGGCGGCGAGAACGTGGTGCCGTGCACGGCCGACTACCGGGACTTCGACCGCGAGACGCTGCGCTCCCTGGAGGTGCCGGACCCGCGCTCGGCGAGGATGCCGCTGCTGCTGGACGCGGCGGCGGGCCTGCGCTCGCAGGTCGGTGACAGCAGGTGCATCACCGGCCGCGTAGCCGCGCCCTTCTCCGCGGTCACGCTCATCTTCGGGATGGAGCAGTCCTTGCTGATGATGCTCGATGACCCGGAGCTGTTCGCCGAGGCACTGGAGTTCGCCGAGGAGCAAGCGATCAGTTGGGGCGTGGCGCAGATCGAGGCCGGGTGCCACGCCATCTGGCTGGGCGACTGCAACGCGTCGCTGCACCTCATCTCGCCCGAGCACTACCGCCGGTGGGCCCTGGAGCCGTGCCGGCGCGTCACCGAGGCCTTCCAGGAGGCCGGGGGGATGGTCATCCTGCACAACTCCGAGGATACCCTCGAGGGGCTCAAGCTCCAGGCCGAGACGGGCCCGGACGTGCTGTCCATGGGGCCGGGCCTGGACATCGCCCTGGCGATCGAGGAGTTCCGCGGGAAGCAGCCGCTGATGGGGAACGTCGATCCGATCGCGATGCTCACCGAGGGCTCGGCGTCCGAGGTCGCGGCCGAGACGGGGCGCCAGGTTCGGCTGATGGCCGGCGGCGGCTGCATCCTCAACTCCGGGGAGTGCGTGCCGCGTGAGGCCAAAGGCGCCAACCTGCACGCCATGGCCGACACTGCGCGGCAGATCTGGGAGCTCGTCGGTCCGTAGCAGAGCAGATGACGAGGGGAGAATCGATGCCCGATACCATGAAGGCCGCCGTGCTCCACGCCGTGCACGACATGCGCGTCGAGGACGTGCCCATCCCGGAGGTCAGCGAGGAGCGGGACGTGCTCGTGCGTGTGCGTTCGGTCGGAATCTGCGGGTCGGACGTGCACTTCTTCGAGCGCGGGGCCATCGGCAACATCAGGCTGCAGCAGCCGACCATCATGGGCCACGAGGCGGCGGGCGAGGTCGTCGAGGTGCTGGACGACGCCTGCGGCCTGCGGCCCGGCGACCGAGTGGCCATCGAGCCCGGCTACACCTGCCGCCGGTGCGAGTTCTGCAGGTCTGGCCGCTACAACATGTGCCCGGATGTGGTCTTCCTCGCGGCGCCGCCCGTGGACGGCGCGTTCTGCGAGTACCTGGCGTGGCCCTCCGACTTCATCTTCAGGCTCCCGGACGAGATGTCGCTGGATGAGGGAGCGATGATCGAGCCGCTGGCGGTCGGCCTGTGGGCGGCGCGGCGGGCGGGCGCGAAGACCGGCGACTCGGTCGCGGTGCTCGGCGCAGGGCCCATCGGCCTGGCCACGCTGCAGTCGGCCGTCGCTGAGGGCGCCACGCGCGCCATCGTCACCGACCTGGTGCCCATGCGGCTGGAGATGGCGGAGAGGCTGGGCGCGACCGACCTCATAGACGCCTCCAAGGTGGACGCCGAGGAGGCGATCATGGAGCTGACGGCCGGACGCGGCGTGGATGTGGCCTTCGAGTGCGCGGGCGCGATCCCGGCGCTGCAGATGGCCATGCGCGTGGTCAAGAACGGCGGCGTGGTGCAACTCGTCGGCATGCCGGCGGAGCAGCACCCGCAGATCCCCCTGTACGAGATCATCAACCGCGAGCTGGACGTGCGCGGGCTGTTCCGCTACGCCAACTGCTACCCGCCGGCGATCTCCCTGGTCGCGACCGGCCGCGTGAACGTCGAATCGATGGTCACCCATCACTTCGACCTCGAGGAGGCTCCCGAGGCCATGAGCTTCGTGCACGATCGGAAGGACGCCGTCATCAAGGCCGTCGTGCATCCGTGAGGGGCCACGTCGAGACCGCGGGGCGAGCGCGACGCGCGACCTTTCGGCCCGCATCCGTGAACCATCCGGCCCACAGCGTGTAACTTGCAGCGCGCAGCTTGCCTGAGGTGCACCACAATGGATTGGGACGCGCTCGGCCGCTTCCTGCCGCCACTGGCGATGCTCGTCGTCCTGACGGTCGTCTTCTGGCTGGTGGTGATCCGGCCCGCGAAGAAGAGTCAGCAGGAGCACATGAACCTGATCAGCAGCATCACGCCCGGAGACCGGATCGTGACCGTCGGGGGGATCTACGGCATCGTGCGCAAGGTCCGCGAGGACACCTTCGAACTGGAGGTGGCCGACGGGATGGTCCTGACCTTCGACCGGCGGGCCGCGCGTAAGATGCAGGGCGAAGGGGACGACGGCTGAAGAGGGGGCATCACGCCATGGCTACGGGGGTCCTGATAGCCGCACTCGCCACGCTGGGCGCGCTCATCGTGGCGCTGGGCGTGGCCGTGTGGCTGCTCTGGCGCGAGCAGCAGAGAATGCGCTTCGAGTCCGGCACCGCCCGCGCGGTGGCGGAGGCACTACGCGACGGACGGGACGAGGACGCCATCGGCGAGCTGCTGGGCTACCTCGAGGCCGTACACAAGCACGTGGAGCGGCTGGCCGCCCATGCGCGGGAGATCGACGAGGCCATGGAACGCTTCCGCGGTCGGGCTCGGAGCCACCTGCAGCGCATCGGCGTGGTGCGCTTCGATGCCAGCGAGTCCGTCAGCGGCAGGCTGTCCTGCGCCCTGTGTGTGCTTGACGGCCGCGGCGACGGCTTCCTGGTCACCACCCTCTATGACCTGGAACGCTCGCGCACCTTCGTCCGCGGCGTGCGCGGGGGGCGCACCGAGCGCGAGCTGCTCCAGCCTGAGCGCGAGGCGCTGGAGGCCGCGACCTCCGCCGTTCCCGCGGCGGACACGAGCGCACCTGAGGACCGAGGTGACGCCGCAGAGGATGCATGAGACGATCTCCGCCTTCGCCGCCTACCTCGCAGTCGATCGCGGGCTGGCGGACAACACGGTGGCAGCGTACAGCCGGGATGTGCGCGACTACGGCGAGTTCCTGCGCGGGCGGGGCGTGAGGGGCTACGCCGACGCCGCGCGGCAGGACGTTATCGACTTCATCAGCCACCTGCAGCGCGACCGCGGCCTCACACGCAGCACCATCGCCCGCAAGCTCTCCTCGGTGCGCGGCCTCTACCGCTTCCTGCTCATCGACGGGCGCAGCGAGGCCGACCCCGCCGCCGACGTGGACTCGCCCAAGCGCGCGCGGCGCCTGCCCGGGGTCCTGACGGTCCAGGAGTGCAGGCGACTGCTCGAGACGCCCGACCGCTCGGAGCCCCAGGGTCTGCGCGACGCCGCCATGATCGCGCTTCTCTACGCCTGTGGCCTGCGCGTCTCGGAGCTGGTGAGTCTGCGCATGCACGAGCTGCACCAGGATGAGGGCCTGGTGCGCACGGTGGGCAAGGGGTCGAAGGAGCGCATCGTTCCGGTGGCCCCACTGGCGCTGCACCTGGTGGGGCGCTATCTCGAGGAGGCCCGCCCCGACCTGCAGCGCTACCCGGGCGAGGACGCGATCTTCCTGACCCGGCTGGGGCGGCCGTTCTCGCGCGGCGGATTCTGGGCCAGGCTGAAGCAGTACGTGCGGCTGGCCGGGCTGCCCGAGGACACCTCCCCGCACACGCTGCGGCACTCCTTCGCCACGCACCTGCTCTCGGGCGGCGCCGACCTGCGCGCCATTCAGGAGATGCTGGGCCACGCGAGCCTGTCCACCACCGAGGTCTACACGCACGTCTCCGCCGAGGACCTGCGGCGCATCTACGACAACAGCCACCCGCGGGCCTGACCCCCGGCAGGTCTCCGCGCCTTCGGGCGGGAAAGGCCTTCCCCCATGTCGAACGAGCAGCGAACCACAGACGAGCAGGAGTGCCTTGAGGGCTGCGTGGAGCGCATCGTGTTCCACGCGCGCGACGACGGCTGGGCCGTCATGCACCTGCGCTGCGGCAGCCGGAAGGTGACGGCGGTCGGCAACGTGACGGAGCCGACGCCGGGCGAGAATCTGCGCCTGTTCGGCCGCTGGGTCGTGGATTCGCGCTACGGGCGGCAGTTCCGCTTCGACTCCTACCAGCTCGTCCGCCCCTCCTCCACCGAGGCGCTGGTCAGCTACCTGTCTTCGGGCAAGGTGGAGGGGATCGGGAAGGGCCTGGCGCGGCGGCTGGTCGAGCACTTCGGCGAGGACACTCTGGAGGTGCTCGACGAGCACCCCGAGCGCGTGCGCGAGGTCGAGGGCATCGGCGAGAAGCGCGCCGAGGCCATCGTGAGGGCCTGGCGGCGGCAGTCGCGCATGCGCGAGGTGATGCTCTTCCTGCACGAGCACGGCATGGGCGGCGCGCTGGGCGCGAGGGTCGCGCAGGCATTCGGCGATCGAACGATCGAGGTGGTCGAGCGCGACCCGTACGTGCTGGCCCGGCGCATCCGCGGCGTGGGCTTCGCCACCGCCGACCGCATAGCCCGCTCCGTGGGCATCGACGTGCGCGACCCCTCGCGCCTGCAGGCGGGGCTCGTCTACGCCCTGCACCAGGCCACGGGGGAGGGCCATCTCTTCCTGCCCGCCGAGAGCCTGCTGGCGGACGGCCAGCACCTGCTGCAGGTCGAGCCGGAGCTGCTGGAGCGCGCGTTGGGACAGCTCGAACAGGCGGACGAGGTCGCGGCGGAGGAGACGCCTCTCGGCCGGGCGGTCTACCTGCCGCACCTGCTGACGGCGGAGCGCGAGGTGGCCGGGCGCATGCTGGCGCTGGCCTCACAGCAGGCGCCGGGGGCGCCGAGGCCGGATCAGACCCGCCGGTGGCTGACCTCGCACGGCGAGATGGGGGGCGTGGTGCTGTCCGAGCAGCAGACGCGGGCGGTCTGCGGTGCGCTCGCCAACTCCGTCACCGTGATCACGGGAGGTCCTGGCACCGGGAAGACGACGATAGTGCGCGTGCTCGTCAGGGCCTGCAGGGCGCTCGGGAGAGACGTGGCGCTGGCCGCGCCGACCGGCCGCGCCGCCAAGCGCATGTCCGAGCTGTCCGGGGCCGACGCATCGACGATCCACCGCCTGCTGGCCTACGACCCCTTCAAGGGCCGCTTCACGCACGACGAGGACCGGCCGCTGGAGCTGGACACGCTGGTGATCGACGAGTCGAGCATGATCGATCTGCCTCTGGCGCGGGACCTGCTGCGCGCGCTCCCCGACGGCGCGCAGATCGCCTTCATCGGCGACGCCAACCAGCTCCCCAGCGTCGGGCCGGGCAACTTCTTTCGCGACCTCGTCTCCTCCGAGGCTGTGCCCGTCTTCACACTCACCGAGATCTACCGGCAGGCCGCCCGGTCGCTCATCGTCGAGAACGCGCACCGGCTCATTCACGGCGAGAAGCCGACGCTGGTGCCGTGGAAGAAGCGCAGCGGTGAGGACTGTCTGTTCGTGCATTCGCGCGACCCGAACGTGGCCGCGGACCTGGTGATCCGGGCGGTCACGCGCGAGCTGCCACGGCTCAGCTTCGGCTCCGAGGACGTACAGGTCATCACTCCCATGCATCGTGGGCCGCTGGGCGTGCGGGAGCTCAACCGGCGGCTGCAGGAGAGCCTCAACCCGGAGCGACCGCAGAGGGCCGAGGTGCGCTACGGCGACATGGTCCTGCGCGAGGGTGACCGGGTGCTTCAGGTGGCCAACAACTACGACAAGGGGGTATTCAACGGAGAGATCGGTCGCGTCGCGCGCGTGGATGCCTCGGGCCGGTCGGTCATCGTCTCCTTCGAGGAGCAGGAGGTCGGCTACGAGCAGTCGGACCTCGATCAGCTCCAGCTCGCCTACGCCATGACGATCCACAAGTCGCAGGGCAGCGAGTACCCCTGCGCGGTCATCGTCATGCACTCCACGCACTACATCATGCTGCGCCGGAACCTGCTCTACACGGCGCTGACGCGCGCCGAGAAGCTGGCGGTCATCATCGGCAACTCCGCGGGCGTGATGCGCGCGGCCCAGAACATCGAGGAGCAGCGGCGCTTCACGCGCCTGGCCGAGCGCCTCCGCGGCGAGGCCCCCGCCGGCGGCGAGGGCCTCACGCTTGACCTCTGACGCTGCGCCGCCCGTGGGCGGGATGAGGTCCCACCCCGGGCTCGGCCGTTCACGTCGCGCCACGATGTGCGTAATGCATGGCTCGGGCGGAGGCCCGGCGCCGCCGGGGCGCGAAGTACGCCCCAACGGGGACAGACTCCCACAGGACAGTGAGACACCATGACGGACGCGGGCGAGCCCGGGCACAGGCTGACGAGAGCGACCGTAGAGCCGCCGACGGCCATGGCCGGCGTGCGGGACACGTGGACCGTGAGCTTCGCCGGGCTGGAGGTGCCGGAGGGTGGCGTCGTGCGCCTGCGCATCGCCGGAGGGCGCGATAACCACAGCGACTGGACCCCGCCGCAGGCGGACGATCCAGACGCGGACGAATACGTGACCGCGAGCTGCTCGGGCGAGGCGGATCTCCAGGTGAGCGTCCCGCCCTTCGAGGAGGTGCGCGCCACCGCCGTGGACATGGTCGTGGAGGGGGCGCCGCTATGCGCGGGCGACACAATCGCCGTCACGCTCGGCGACAGGTCCGGCGACGGCGATGGCTCCACGCCGCAGACCTTCTCGCAGTCGGGCAAGCGCTTCGACGTGTTCGTGGCCGGGCCGCCCGCGCAGGACGAGGAGCGGCAGTTCGCGCGGGCCGAAGGAGCGCCGACTATCGACGTCACCGGCGGCCCCATGGACCGGCTGCGGGTGCTTGGCCCGCCGACGGTGCCGGCCGGTAAGAAGTTCGCCATCGTGATCAAGGCCGAGGACGTGCACGGGAACGTGGCCTCGCTCTACCAGGGCGAGTTGAACGTGGAGATCACCGACGAGGTGGTCAGCGGCCCCGATGAGGCCGAGTTCGGCGGCCCCGGCGGCGGGGTGATCATGGTCGAGGGCTTCAAGGCCCTCAGCCGTGGACTGGTGCGCATCATCGCCATCGACCGCGTCAGCGAGATCAAGTACGTGAGCAACCCGATCCTGGTGACGCGCTACGACCAGTCACAGCTCTACTTCGGCGTGATCCACGGACACACGAGCTGCTCCGACGGCACCGGCTCGGTCGAGGACTACTACGCGTGCATGCGCGACGACAACCGCCTGGACTTCGGCGCGGTCGGCGACCATGACCACGACTGGGAGACGACCGACGATGACTGGGCCGAGATCCAGCGCGTGACCGCCGAGAGCAACGAGGACGGCGAGTTCGTGACGCTACTCGGCTACGAGTGGGCCAAGTGGCGCCGCGACGGGGCGGGCGACCGCAACGTCTACTACGATGCCGACGACCAGCCGATGTACCGCTCGGGCGACGAGCACTACCCCACGCCGCCGCATCTGTTCGATGCGCTGGGCGACCACCGGGCCATAGTCATCCCGCACCACTCCGCGAGCACCGGCAACTTCTGCGACTGGTCCGACCACGATCCGGGGAAGGAGCGCCTGGTCGAGATCTACTCGGTCTGGGGCAGCTCCGAACGCTCTGTCCACGACGGCAACCCGTTCCCGATGCGGCCCAGCGGCCTGCCTCCATGCGGGTTCGCCGACGTGCCGATGGACAGCGGCGAGCGACCCGAGGGCTTCGTGCAGCGCGCGCTGGCGATGGACCGCCGGCTCGGCTTCGTGGGCGGTGGCGACGACCACCTGGGGCACCCCGGCGATCCCATCGCCACAGGCGCCGAGCCCTTCCGCTACCGCGACGGGCTGATGGGCGTCTGGGCGCAGGAGCTGACGCGTGAGGCGATCTTCCAGGCCATGTACGACCGGCACACCTACGCGACCACCGGCACGCGCATGATCGTGCTCTTCCAGGTCGCGGGCGCGTTCATGGGCGACGAGATCGAGGCCTCCGCGAGCCCTGAGCTAGCCGACGCGCGCACCATCGAGGGCTTCATCGCAGGCGAGGCCAAGCTCGCGCAGGTCGAGGTCGTGCGCAACAACGAGGTCGTGCACAGCTTCCGCCCGGAGAGCTCGGAGACCACCTTCGAGTGGACGGACGAGGAGCCGCTGGAGGGCCTGGCCCTCACCCCGTGTGACGAGGGCGAGCCGGAGTTCGTGTTCTACTACCTGCGCGTGCTGCAGTCCGACGGCGAGATGGCCTGGGCCAGCCCGGTCTGGCTGCTGCTGCCGCAGGACTGAGCGCTGGTCGCCAGCGGCGTGCTCCGCTCGTCCCGCGCTCAGCTCTCTGACAAGCTCCCCGGGACCCGCAGCCCGTGCGCGCGCAGCAGGTCCTCATCGCTCAGGATCTTCCGCACCGGCCCGGTCGCGTGGATACGGCCCTCGTCGAGGATCGCGACCTGGTCGCAGAGCTGCAGCACCATCTCGAGATCGTGGCTGGCGATGATTCTCGACTGCGGGAGGGCCGACAGCAGCCCAATGATCGCCTCCCGGCCCTCCGGGTCGAGCGCCATGACCGGCTCGTCGATCACCAGCAGCTCGGGCTCCATGGCGAGCACCGTGGCCAGCGCCACCCGGCGCATCTGCCCCGCCGAGAGGTGGTGCGGCGGGCGTTCGGCCAGGTGAGCGGCGCCCGCGGCCTCCAGCACCGCCATCGCCCGCGCCCGCGCCTCCTCGGACGACAGCCCCAGGTTCAGCGGCCCGAAGCAGACGTCCTCAAGCGCGGTGGGCATGAAGAGCTGGTCCGCCGGGTCCTCGAAGACCAGCCCGACCGTCGCGCGCAGATCGTCGGCCGGCCAGTCCTCGACGGGGGTACCCCTCACGCGCACCGTACCCGAGCCGTGCAGGATGCCGTTGAGGTGCAGCAGCAGCGTGGACTTGCCCGCGCCATTCGGGCCGATCAGCCCCAGCGATCGCCCCTCCTCCAGCGTCAACGACACGCCCCTCAGTGCCTGCGTGCCGTCGGGCCAGGCGAAGTGCAGATCGTCGATCTCCAGCAGCGCCGTCATGCCATGCCCACCCAGAGGAGGGCCGCCGAGAGCGCGATGAGCAGCGCGCCGACGGCCAGGTGGGTCGCCGGCACCGCTCCCTGCGAGAGGGTCGGCATGCGCCCGCGGTAGCCGCGCGCCACCATGGCCAGCCCGATGTGCTCGGCGCGCTCCACGGTGCGGACCATCAGGGTCGCGATCATGCTGGCGCCGACGCCGACATTCCGGCGGAGGCCCCGCACGTGACCGCGGGAGCGCCGTGCGGTGATCATGCGTGCCGCCTCCTCGCCCAACACCTGCAGGTAGGTCACGGCGAAGCCGGTGAGGGCGGTGAGCGTGCGGGGCACGTGAAGACTCTGGGCGGCGCGCAGGAGGTCCGCCGACGTCGTGGCGCCGGTCAGCAGCGTGGCGGCCAGGAGGGCCAGCAGGCACTTGCCGCCCGCGGAGACGTAGACCGTCGCCGCCGCGCGCGACAGCACGAGGGCACCAAGATGCATCGCGTCGGTCTCGCCTGCCGGCGCCACGAAGCCCACCGCCACCGCGCCCAGCACCAGGAACGGCGCCAGCACCGCGGTGCGCCGGGCGATCCAGCCGGGGGGCAGCCGCGAGAGCGCCGCGATGGCCGCAAGGATGGCCGCGTGACAGAGCAGCAGCCACGTGCGTGCGAGCGGCACGGCGAGAACCGTCGCCGCGATGGTGACCGCGCACACGAGCTTCACCCGCGCATCAAGCCGGTGCACCGGCGAGTCCAGGTGAGCCCACCTGTCGAGCAGGTCGTGTGCGAGCATGACTGTTGGCGGACACGGCAGGCTGGTACCATGCAAGGCCCCCGCACGGCCCGGCGGATGCAACATCCCCCCCCGCCGGGCATCCGCGCGGAGGCCCTGCACAACGGCGATCGTCCGCGTGAGGCACGGACCGTCGGGTTTAGCTTCCTCCCGGACGAGCAGATGCAATGGCCTACGCGGCCGTCCGCGGCTCTCCCCGCCACCTCCTCTCCACCGCAGCAACCACGGACGGCACGGCGATGAGCTGCAGGATCAGGCCGGGAACCGCAGTCAAGGTCGCGGCCAGCACGTAGGGCATCGGCTGGCGCATGGACTCGGGGATCGCCGCCGACAGGTCGGGCGGCAGCAGGCTCACCGCCAGCAGCACCACTACTCCCATGACCACGCGCCCACCAAGCAGCGTCAGGATCGTGGCCGGGACCACGTGCAGCCTCAGCCGTCGGTGCAGCAGGCTGGCGACCGCGCCCATCGTCGCCAGCTCCGCGACCATCAGCGGGAGCACCGGCATCACCGGCGGCATCCCCGTCAGCGCCGAGGACAGCAGGGGCGTGAGCAGACCCACCGCGGCGGCGATCGGCGGCGAGACCAGCATCCCGCACACCAGCACGGGCAGGTACATGGGCAGCAGCACGGCGCCCAGCTTCCCGCCACCGAACGCGTGGAAGGCGATCGGGAAGACGATCCCCAGCGCGATGAAAAGCCCGCCCAGGCTCAGCTCCCTGGCCCAGGCGACCTCCTCGGCGACGGTGTGCGACCGCTTCTCGGCCGTCTGTGCACCCATCAGACCTCATGCTCCGTGTCCCAGTAATCGCGCCAGACGTCCTCGGGAACGGGAGCGGCGTCCGCGGGGATCACGGTCCCGTTCTCTTCCCTCTCGGTGTTCGAGTGGTACTGCTCGGGCTTGAGCCACTTGACGTGCGCGTCGCCGAACAGCACGTTCGAGCCGTCGTTGTGGATGCGGCAGACCGCCCAGGCGTGCAGCGAGCCGCCGCGATGCACAGCCCTGTCGCCGTTCGGCGGCCCGGAGACGCAGCGGTCCCACTCGACCGTGAGGATCTTGTGGCTCGGGCTCTGGATCTGGGCCCGCGACCGCATCTGGAAGCCCGCCACGGCGCTCCCCGTCGAGGTCTCGCTGTCCATCAGCCCGCCGTTGTAGCCGTGACCGTAGAACCACGGGAGCTCCCGCCGGCTCGGGCACTTGAACAGCTCGCGGTTCTTCATGTACGGGTCCAGCTTCGTCTTCCACTCAAAGGTGGGCGGGTACATCTCGTCATAGTCTGACGTGTACATCTCGAAGGCCATCCCCTGCTGCTTCATGTTGCTCAGGCAGGTGATCGCGCGCGCCTTCTCGCGGGCCCGCGCGAAGACCGGGAACAGGATCGCCGCCAGTATGGCGATGATCGCGATGACCACGAGAAGCTCGATGAGCGTGAAGCCACGCGGTGACATCAGCATGCCCCCATGTACTACGATTGGCAAAATCGTGCTACCCACGGGCAACAAAAGAGCGCACTACTGCTGAACGGCCGTGCGGGTCAACTGCCCGTGCTTGACGCCGCGTGCGCTGATCATGCGATCGGCCAGGCGGCGGACCTGCTCGGCGGCCCCCCGCGCCACGATGACCTCGATGCAGTTATGGTGGTCCAGGTGTACGTGAGTGTTACAGATGACCGTAGGCTCGGCATCGTGCTGCAGCGCCGTGAGCTTCGCAACAACTCCAGGCACGTGGTGGTCGTAGACCAGCGTGATGGTGCCGACCACCTCACCGTCGGGGGCCTCCCACTGGCGGTTCACGAGGAAGGCCCGGGCCATGTCCCGCACGGCCTCGGAGCGGTTGGCGTACCCCGCCTCCTCTATCGCCTGATCGAGCTGCTGGAGCAGCTCGCGGTTCATTGAGACGCCGAATCGCTCGAGCGGCACAGCCAACACTCCCGTAGCACATTCCGGCGAAGCGTAACACACCGACCCGCCCACGTCAAGTCACGGGTCGGCTCAGCCGCCGCCCGTGACTCGCCGGATGAGACGCCGCACCGCGTCTCGCTCGGCGGAAGGCAGCGACCACCAGACGAGTCCCCAGCCAAGCGCCATGACCGCCACGAGCCCGGCGATGCCCGCGCCGGTCCGGCCCGTGAGCACCGCTGCCGAGAAGGCTCCCAGAGCCAGCAGCCCCAGTATCCAGCCCGCACCGACGTGCAGGCGCAGCGCGGTCCGCGCCTCGGCGAACAGCACCAGGGTCATCAGCGTACCTGCGGCGAACTGCGCCAGGGCGGCGCCGAGAGCGCCGTGCGTAGGCACCAGGAGCAGATCGAGGCCGAGGATGAGCCCGACCAGCAGCGCGTTATTGACCAGCGCCAGCCGCGAGCGCCCGGCGAACATGACCACGTGGTTGAGCAGGTAGAACATGCTCGCGGGCAGGATGTCGGCGGCCATCACGCGGATGGCCGGCACCGCCGGCGCGAAGTCCCTTCCGAACAGCCCGGACAGGGGCTCGGCGAGTGCGATCAGAGCGGCCGCGAGCGGCACGCCGGCCGCCACGATCAGCAGCGCCATCACCGCCGTGAGCCGTCCCAGCTCCGCGGAGTCCTCGCGCTGCAGCCTCGCGACCACGGGGTCCAGCGCCCAGGTGACGGAACGCACCAGCAGCACGCCGATGAACGACACCCGGAGCGCGGCCGCAAACAGGCCCGTCTCCCCCGCTCCGGCCAGAATCCCCGTGAGGAGCAGTCCCAGGGAGCTGGAGGTGGAGATCACGAGCGTGGCGCCGGCGGCGGGCAGGCCGAAGGCCGCCAGCTCGCGCCTTCGGACGGCGGAGATACCGGCGTCGCGGCGTGGTGGCACCAGCCCCCGCACGAGGAGGACGGCGATGATCACCGCCACACCAAGCCCCACAAGCCGCGCCACCACCGCCGACGCAACCGAGAGGCCGAGCACACCGAAGAGCACCACCAGCCCGAGCTGCAGGGAGGGGAGCACGATCTGCTGGGGGATCGCGCGCAGCTCCTGGCGGTCGAAGGCCTGTGCGGCCGAGACCAGCACGGTCAGCAGCACCCACAGCGGAACCGTGAGGGCGAAGAGGCGGATGATCGCGACCAGCTCGGCCCGTTCGAAGGCCCGGTTCGCCAGTGGTACCGCGGCGAGCGACAGCAGCGCCGCCGCGATCAGGCCCGACACCAGCGCCACGCGCAGCGACCAGCCGAGCACTCCCGCGACGCCGGCGCGGTCCTGCTTCGCTCGGAGCGCCGGGATGGTGCGCACGATGGCGGCGTCCAGGCCCAGCATGCCGGCGACCATCAGGTAGCGGGAGAGCGGGAAGCCGACGGAGTAGAGGCCGAGGCCATCGCGTCCGAAGAGCCGCCCAAGGGCCACGACCTGCGCGAAGGCCAGGCCCGCGGCCACGAGCTGGGCCGCCCCCGAGATGCCCGCGCCCCTGAGCACCGTGCCCAGGGGACCATGGGCGCCATCACCGGTTGGTTCGTCGCTCACGGGGCCGCCACCGCCGGCCTGTGCTTGAGTGCGCGCACGCGGCCTTCCACGCGGCGGGGCCCGGCTCCTGCGCGGACGCGTCAGGCCATCGGAGTGCCTTCGAGGTGCTCAGGGAGGTCCTCGCCGAGGAGCGAGAGGGCGGTGGGAGCGCCGTCCTCGACGCAGGGGGTGCCCTCGGCCAACGTGCGGCCCCGGATCAGCCAGAAGGCGTCGCCGTAGGTGTGCATGCCCGTGATGGGGCTGGAGGTGAACAGCTCGTCGCCGGCCAGGCTGCTCTTGAGGTCGTAGCCGTCACGCGGGATGGCCAGCAGATCGGGCGCGTTGTCGAGGGCGGCGCCGTGGAACAGCTCCTCGCGCGGCCGCACAGCCTGCAGCACCGGCTCGCCGGTGTCCGGATCGGCCAGCTCCATCAGCGAGGTCGCTATCTCCTCGCGCAGTGCCTCGTAGTGCTCGCCGGGCTCCACGCAGCCCTGCGGCTCGCGCCCACGCAGGTTGAGGCGTATCCGGCCCGGCGTCATCGAGAACACACTGGTGTCCTCGTCGATGTCGCCGATCTTCGCCTCCTCCGTGGCGGGGATGGCGAGATAGCCGTGCGCGCGCAGCCAGGCGTCGATGTTGACCTCGTGAACGGTCCGCGTGAAGCCGTGGTCGGAGAGCAGCAGCAGCTCGGCATCGTCGCCGGCGGCCCGCATGATCTCGCCGACGGCCGCGTCCACCCCGCGGTAGTACTGCACGAAGCGCGGCGCGTAGTCGGGATCACCGTCCGCCCACTTCGCCCACACGAAGTGGTTGGTGCGGTCGGTGCCCATGATGTGCACCATGGCGTAGGTCCACTGCTCCGACGCGAGTAGCTCCGTGGCGGCGGCGACGCGGGCGCGAAGCGTCGCGTCCAGGTCCTCGAGCAGCGCATCGAGCGACTGCCGGGCCTGCCAGGGGTCGATGTCGATCCGGTAGCCCAGCGCCTGGAGGCGCTCGGCCAGCTCGGGTGGATGCGTGGCGCCGTCGAGCCTCGGGGCGAGAAAGCCACTGACGAGCACGCCGTTGACCTCAGGGGGCGGCGCCGTCACGGGGACGTTGATGATGACCACCCGACGCCCGCGTTCGCCCAGGATGCGCCAGAGCTGCGGCGACCGCACATACTGGCTGCCCGTGATGTACTGCCGGTAGGAGCCCGGCTCGAGGTCGGCGAAGCCGAAGACGCCGTGCGTGCCCGGGTTCACGCCGGTCACGAACGAGGTCCAGGCCGTGCAGGAGACCGTCGGGTAGGTGGAGCGTGCGGGGCGCAGATCGCCGGATGCGGCGACGGCCGCCAGGTTGGGCATCTCGCCGCCATCGATGAGCTCGGTCAGGAGCGAGTGCGGCACACCGTCGAGGCCCATGACAAGCAGCCTGCGCCCGGGCCCGCGCCGGAAGAGCCGAAGCATCCCTACTCCATCGCCTCCGTCACGGCCTCCGCGGCGGGCAGGTAACCGAGCTCGCGCAGCGCGCCCATGACCGCCTCAACGCACTCCTCCACGCTGCTCTCGGCGGTGCGTACGTGCACCTCGGGGGCGTCCGGCGGCTCGTAGGGCTGATGCATGCCCGCGATGTCGCTGACCTCGCCGCGCGCGGCGCGGGCATAGAGGCCCTTGGGGTCGCGCTGCTGGCAGACCTCAAGCGGGGTGTCCACGTAGACCTCCACGAACTTCTCGCACCAGCTCCGGGCGCGGTCGCGGTAGGCCCGCCGCGACGACACCGCGGCGATCACGACGTTCGCGCCGTAGCCCGCCAGCTTGTTGGCGAACCACGCCAGCCGCTTGGTGTTCTCGTCCCGCGCCTCCTCGCTGTAGCCGAGGTTCGGGCTGAGGTTGCTGCGCACCTCGTCGGCGTCGAGATTCTCGACCGGCAGCCCCATTGCCTCAAGCTCTCTCTGAACCGCGGCGGCAAGAGTGGACTTGCCCGACGCGGGAATGCCCGTGAACCAGATGACGATTCCGTGCTCCATGCCGCTCTCCTCCTGTGCCGTCGCTGCGTGGCTATGACACGAACGGGTCGTCGAACTGGCGGATGACCTCGAAGACCTCGGGGCGCATGATCTCGGGCCGCGGCGGCGTGCCCTCCCGGATCATGGCGCGAATCTCGGTGCCCGAGAAGGACAGGCAGGTGTCGCCCTCGTGCGGGCAGGTGCGGTTGGACGCGACACGGCCGCACGTGCAGCAATACCAGAAGTCACCCCGAATGGTAATCGGCTGAATCTCCAGCTCATCGGCCATCGACTCGAACTTCTCGATGGCCTCCTCCTCGCCGTAGTAGTCGCCCACCCCGGCGTGATCGCGGCCGATGATGATGTGCGTGCAGCCGTAGTTCTTGCGCATGATCCCGTGCAGGATCGCTTCCTTGGGTCCGGCGTAGCGCATCTCGGTGGGGAGTATGCTGAGGAAGACGCGATCGGGGTTGAAGTAGCCCGCGATCAGCGCCTCATAGGCCGCCAGGATCACCTCATCGCGGTAGTCGCCGGGCTTCTTCTTGCCGATGATCGGCTGGATCAGTAGCCCGTCCACCAGGCCGATCACGGTCTTCTGCAGGTCCTCGTGGCCCGCGTGCGGCACGTTCCGCGTCTGGAAGGCGCAGACGGTGCGCCAGCCGCGCTCCTCGAACACCTCACGGGTCTCGGCGGGGACGAGGTTCACGTCCGCGAACGGCCCCCGGTCGTCGTCGATCAGCTCCACGGTGCCGCCGACGGCGTAGTCCCCGCGCGCATGGTAGCCGGCGACGCCCGGGTGCTCTGCGTCGTCCGTCCCGAAGACCGACTCGGCCGCTGCCGCCTTGTCCCAGGCGAAGACGTCCTGCACGCTCAGCAGCGCCACGGGGCGATCGGGCGCGGACTGAGCGACGATGACGACCTCTGCGCCCTCCTCGATCGTCGAGGCGTCCCGGACGGTCAGGAGGATCGGGATCGTGAAGACCGTGCCGTCCGGCAGGCGCTCGTCTTGGACGATGGAGCGAAGCTGGTCGCGGGTTACGAAGCCCTCCAGGGGGCTGAAGACCCCGCGCGCGAGGTTGCGGGCCTCATCCGCGATCTCGTCCGCGACGACGAGCCTCGGCAACTCGGCGGCCCTCGCAAGGGCCGCTTCGCGCGCCTCGCCGGTGAGCACCCGGTTCACCAGCGTGCCACCGTGTGCGTCGATCATCAGCGCGTCCTCCTGCTCAGCGGCGGTGCTCGACCGCTCGGGAGAATGTTATAAGAGTGTCCACCGGCGCCATCTTACACTATTATAGGAGTGTGCGTCAAGCAGAAACGGGGAGGCCATCGCCAGCTCTCGGCGAATCTGACGCCGCACGTGAGACGCCACCCCGGTCCAGGGAAGCGGATAGCCATGGGAGAAGTCACCATCCTCGCCGACATGGCGGGCCGACACACCGCGAAGGACGTCTACAACCTCTGGACGCAGAGTCGGGAGAGCTCCGTGCTCTTCGGCTGGCAGACCGCCGCCGGCCGGCACCGGAGCTTCTGCCTGGATGACGGCGGCAACCTCCACCCCGTCGCGGTGCCCTGGGAGCCCGAGCAGGCAGACCGGCAATGGTCGGTCGCAGAGTGCGGCGGCACGGTCGTGCAGGCGGAGCACGGGCTGGGCATCGGCGGCCGGCCGACGAGCTTCGGGGTGCGCGTCCGACTCGGCGACGAGGTGGCGGAGCTGGGCGTGGACGCGGCCTCGCTGCTCTTCCCCGTCGTCTGCTTCGATGACCGGGGCGAGCCGATGGTCGCGATGGTGAAGACTGAGGACGTCGAGAACCCCGACGGCGTCATCGATCAGCACAACTACGTCGTCGTGGCGCGCCGCGATGGCGGTGCGTGGCTGCTTGAGGAGGTCGCCGACCTGAAGTACGGGCTCCTGCCCAAGGGGGGCGTCTGGGGGTATCCCGGCAGGCGCCGCAGACCGTTCCTGGTGCCCGACAGCCGTGGCGGCGTCTGGGTACTGTGGGAGCGCAAGGAGCCGCACGACCAGAGCACGCGCATCAGCGCCGGCGCGCTGCTGGGGCGGAGATTCCTTGGCGGCGAGTGGCTGGAGCCGGTGCGGATCATCGAGGAGCCCTATGTGGACTACGCCCCCGACCCGGCGGGCGTCGTGGCGGGCGAGATCGTGGTGGCCGCGCAGCGGGGAGTGCCCTTCACGCAGCCCGGCCGCGGCGAGGTGGTGCTGCTGAAGGCGGCGGTGGATGATTGCCCGGTCCAGCCGGAAGATACCGGCTGGGAGGGCTGGGAGACGGTGGACCTCGCGGCGCGCCGGTACTTCGCGCCCGAGGACCGCACGCTGGCCCTGGACGATGGGCGCTACGAGCTGCTCTTCGGCGACCCACACACGC
This sequence comes from Candidatus Zipacnadia bacterium, assembly GCA_029820945.1. Lineage (GTDB taxonomy): Bacteria > Armatimonadota > Zipacnadia > Zipacnadales > UBA5352 > JALGUJ01. Next base: position 31,431 of record JALGUJ010000010.1, read on the forward strand.
ACACCGGGCTCTCCGAGGACGCCGAAGGCGACCTGGTCGAGCTGATAGCCTACGCGCGCGACAAGGCAAAGCTGGACTTCGTCGCCATCACCGACAACGACTGCATCTACGGCGGACGGCTCTCCGACGCGGGCTGGAAGCAGACCATGGAGCAGGGGCGGGCCTGGGCCGAGGACGGCCGCTTCATCGTCATCCCGGCCTACGAGTGGACGCAGGCCAAGTGGGGGCCGGTCACACCCCAGCACCGATCGATCCTGTTCGAGTCCTACGACCAGCCGCTGCTCCGCTGGGCGGACGCGGGCATCGGCCAGGCGCACGACCCCTTCGAGGCCCTGCTCTCGTGGATCGAGACCACCAACGGGATCATGAATACGCAGCACGCCCGCTTCCTGTTGTCCGACAGCGACCGCGAGGCGAACATGGAGGTCGTCTGCGGCTGGGGCGACTACATCAACCGCTCCGAGTGCTTCCACGAGCATCTCGACCGCGGCTTCCACGTGGGCTTCGTCGGCACATCCGACGGGCACCGGCGCACGCCGGGCCTCGGCGGCGGGCTTACCGGCCTGTGGGTGCGCGAGTTCACGCTCGCGGGCATCATCGACGCCTTCCGGGAGCGCCGCTGCTACGCGACGGCCGGAGCGCGCATCGGCCTCAAGCTCTGGCTCAACGACAGCTTCATGGGGCGCACGACGCCCGAGGCCGAGAGCTACCACGCGCGCATCGCAGTGCAGGCGCCGCGCGAGGTCGAGACGGTGGAGATCATCGGCGACGGGGAGGTCGTCGCGACGCTGCGCGACCTGCCCGCGAGCTTCGACGAGACAGTCGAGGGCCTGCCGCCGTGCCGCTGGTACTACGCCAAGGTCACCATGCCCGGCGGCTTCCCGGAATACCCGTCGAACATCGCCCCCGCCGAGGGCCCATGGGCGTGGAGCTCACCGGTGTTCGTCGGGTAGCGCCGGCGGCCGGTACGGCCGCCCGGCAACGGTGGGCCGGACGCGAGAGCGGACTCGGCGCTCCAGACGGCACGGCAAGCGGCGAGGGCGAGAGGTGAACCGTTACGCGAGTGCAGCTCCGCGCGCGGGCGCGGGGCGGCGAGGTTGCACCACGGTGCGGCCTGCTGTTCTGGCCCCCCCTCACGGGTAGTAGGCGCCGGAGTAGCCGTTGGCCTGGAGGTAGCGGATGACGGCCTCCGCGCGGTCGTTGTTGCCCGGGTGGCTCATGAAGAGAATCTCGAAGTCGTTGGGGTCCCGCCCCTGCAGCTCGCGGAAGGTCTCCAGCACCGCCAGCGACGCGGTTGGGTCGTAGCCCGCCTCGGCGGCCCAGCGGCAGCCCAGCTCGTCGGCCATGTGCTCGTTCTCGCGCGTGTAGTGCTGGAGGCTCAGCCCCGTGATGATCGCGGCGATGTCCTTGGTGGTGTCGCCGCCCAGCGCCCACTCGATCAAGAGCTGAGCGCCGATGGCGCGCTCGAGGCGCCTGATGGCGTGCTTTTGGCGCACGTGCGTGATCTCGTGGCCCAGCACCCACGCGACCTGGTGCTCGTCATGGTCGAGGGTCTCGATAAGCCCCTGGTAGAAGTAGATCGGCCCGCCCGGGAGCGCGAAGGCGTTGTTGACGTCCTCGCGCACGAGGGTGAAGTTGTACGGGTAGTCCGGCGGGCTGGCCGCGGCGGCCACGCGGTTGCCGATGCCTTGCAGCCACCGGGCCTCGGGGCTGTCGCGGTCCACGTTGTGCTCGGCATCAAACTCCGCGGCCGCGTCGCGGCCGATCTCGATCTCCTGCTGGGTGCTGATCAGGAAGGTCGTGCCGCCGCAGCCCGCGAGCAGCAGCCCGAGCGCCGCCAGCAGCACCAGCAGACCCAGCAGTCGCGCCGTTGTCGCCATGATCGCTCTCCTCCACAGTTGACAGGTTGGGAGACCTGTCCTCCAGGATCCCCTTCTGCGGCCGACCTGTCCTACGTGTGCCGCCCAAGGCGATTTCGACGGGGGGCGGCCTGTCCCCTGCCGGAGCCGCCCGCCGCCCCGGCACCGCTCAATCGCCGAGCAGATGCGCGCGCACGAACTCGGAGGCGCGCTGCATGGCCGCGTCAATCTCCGCGCGGTCTGCCCCACGCAGCCCGTGGCCGGCGCCCTCGAAGGTGATCAGCGTCAGCGGCACCCCGACCTGATCCATACGCTCCTGCAGAATCAGCGCCTGGGAGTACGGCACGGTGCGGTCGGCGGTTCCGTGCATGGCGAAGACCGGCGGGTCATCGGGTGAGAGGTGCGTGACCGGCGAGGCCTCCGCGAAGGCCTCGGGATCCTCCTCCAGCGTCGTCGCCATGAAGGCCAGCAACGCCCGCTCGTTGTGCATCTCGTCGTCGGCGGTGAGGTCGGTCGGCGGGTTCTTGGCGACCACGCAGCGGAAGAAGTTGGCGGGCCGCTCGCCCTGCGCGTTGGTGTCCTCTGGCCCCGGCTCCAGGAAGCCCATCATCAGCGCCAGGTGCCCGCCGGCCGAGCCGCCCCACACCGCCATGGTGTCGGGGTCCACGTTGTACTCCGCGGCATGCTCGCGGATCCAGCGCACCCCGGCGAGGCAGTCCTCGACCGCCGCCGGGTAGCTCGCGACACCGGAGAGGCGGTAGTTGAGCGAGAAGATGGCGATGCCGTCGGCCAGCAGCCTCTCGCCCCGCACCGCCCCCAGGGCCCCCGCCTTGTCGCCGCTGCGCCAGCCGCCGCCGTGGATGTAGACCAGAGCCGGGTGCACCTCGTCGTCGGCGGGCAGGTAGGCATCGAGCAGCAGCGGGGAGCCGTCCACCTCACCATACTGGATGTCGGTCACGACCCACGCGCCGGCCTGGTAGGTCACGCTCAGGCCCGGCGTGGCCGTCTGCGCCTGCCCGCCCGCGGGCTGGGCGAGGCAGCCGGTCACGGCGATGAGCACGGCGGTCGCGACGACGAGAATCGGTCGAAGCCAGCGAGCCATGTGAGCTCCCTCCGGCACGAACGTGATGATCGCGTCGGGCCAGGGATGTCGGGCGGCAGGATGCCGCCTTCCCCCTGCCGCAAACGCCGGGGATGATCGATTTGCTCACATCCCACGTGGCGCTGCGAGGTCGCGCGCCCCAGCCGAGCCGCGGAAGGCCTCTCAGCACCAGCGCCGGATCAGCCGGCTTCTCCGCCGGCCTCCACCACGGCGGGCGTGCGCCGCGCGCCCCACGGCTCCATGAGCGTCAGACCCTTCGCCTCGAGCGCCCGGTAGACATCCGGGAGGTCGAACTGCTCCAGCGCGCCCGGCACGATGACCGACAGCGGCCAGTCGTACAGCTCGCTCTCGGCGATCTCCGCCCAGGACGTGAGCGGGTGGATCAGGGTGACGCGGGTGACCGACTCGTGCAGAAGCGCCGCGAGCGCCCCGGGGATCGCCCCGTAGCCGCGCGCCACCAGGTGCACGTCGTCGTAGCCGAAGCTCGCCATCCAGTCGAGCGTCCTGAGGACATCGTGCACGCGCCAGGCGACGTAGCTCTCGCCGAACATCGTGGCGTGGGCCGCGTAGAAGTAGTCGCTGCCGTAGTAGCCGTCGAAGCTGTCGGGCTTGACGGTGTCCGGCGTGGACTCGCCGATCCCGCGGTAGTCGCAGGCGAAGAACGCCGGGGCCGCTTCAAGCTCGCGCACGAACTCGTCCTCGCGCATCTCCGCGTCGGAGGACAGGTGCGGCAGGTAGAGGACCGCGCTCCCGTCGAGGCCGGCCGCCGCGGCCGTCAGCGGCTGCGCGACACGCCGCTCGTCCTCGAGCTTCGTGACGATGGCCTGTGCGCCGAACTCTGGCTCGGTCTCCAGCACGAACTGCGAGGCCTGCGGGCGGGCGTACCCTCGTTGGGTCCACGTCCGCAGCACCCGGAAGTCCGGCGGGCCATCGCGCTCGGGCAGGTCCAGCACCGCCTCGACGCGCGCAATCAGCTCATCGCCCGATGGGTCGCCGCGCCGCGTGGCAAGCTCCCGGCTGCGCTCGGCGGTCAGTTGCCAGACCCACCTCGGCTCCATCTCCGCGATCTGCCCCGACTCGGTGCACCACAGCTCCTCGTCGGTGAGCTCCTGGAACTGCTCGTCGCTGGCGCGCGGCGCCAGGCCCGCGGCGGCGCAGAAGTGCCGGGCCATCGCGTCGCGCATCGCAGGCGGGTAGCCGTGGCCGCCGGGCCCGGCGTAGTACGCCAGCCGCTCGGCAGCGCCGAGCAGCCCGTAGATGTGCTCGATCCGCTCGTAGCTCTCCTGCGCGCCGCGCTGGTCGAAGAAGTCCTCCTCGGCGGTGAGCAGGATCAGCGCGCCGGGGGCGTTGCACAGCAGCAGGTCATGCTGGCCGACGCCGAGGGCGTGCGCGTTGGGGACCATCTGCTCGGAGTCCGCGGCAAGCTCATTCTCGATGTCGCGCCTCCACGAGGTCACGTAGCACGACGGTCCGGAGATCGTCAGGCGGCGCTCCAGCGCGGTCAGCAGCGTGCTCATCGTCCCGCCGCCGGAGCAGCCGGTGACGCCGATGCGGGTGGGGTCCACGTCATCGCGCGTGAGGAGGTAGTCAACGGCGCGGATGCCGTCCCAGGCGCGCCACGAGCCGAAGAACTCGCCGACCAGGAGCTGCGGGTTGCCCATGTAATTGTGCTGGAGCGTCCCCCAGCGGACCTTCTGCCCGTCCTCGTCATCACCGCCGGGGTACTGCAGGCGCTCGCCCTGGCCGATGGGGTCCCAGGCGATCGCGATGAAGCCGTTTCGCGCCAGGAGCTGCCCGACCGCCTGGTTGTAGTTGGCGCCCTTGCCCTCCTTGGAGTGCCCGGAGGGGATGATCGCGCCGGGCGCGGGGAGGTCGGCCTCATGCGGAACGTAGACGTTGGCGGTGACGGGGAAGTCGGGGCGGCTGTCGAAGATGATCTTCTCGATCGTGAGGTCATCGAGCTCGATCGTGCCGACCGTGCGGACGTTGAGGTCGCAGCGCTCGGGCATCTCGCCGAACATGGCAGGCAGCTTGCCGCGCAGCTCCTCGACATAGGCGCGCGCTTCGGCCTCGGTGCCGAGGCCCATGATACGCGCCTCGTTGGCGGCATCGAGGGCGCGGATGCGCGCGACGACATACTCCTGCATCATCCGGGGGAAGCGGTTGAGCGGCTCCATGGTTCGCGTCTCCTCCTGTGCGTGAACCGTCAGCGTGGCCGTCAGCCACACCAGCAGCATGATCGCGCGAGAGTGTCCGGACATCGCTGCGACTCCGTTTGCCGTTGTCGTCGTCTTGGAGGGGCTGACTTACGCGTCTGCTTGGTCGTTGCCCTCTGTAGGACAGGCCTCCAGCCTGTCTGGCGTTCGTCGGTCGTGCGCGCCGCGTAATGGCATCCTCAACGGCATTGACAGGCCGGAAGCCTGTCCTACGGTTAACGGCAACCCGCCGTCGGCGGCTGTGGGAGGATGTCTATCCCAGCAGCCCTTCATCCAGCCCGACAGCCGCCATCTTCGCCCCGGCGGTGCTCCTGCGCATGCTCTTGAACTCGGCGCTCCGCGGCTGCACCAGCGCCAGGTCCTTCTCCGCCAGCGCCCGGTAGACGTCGGGCAGGTCGAAGTGCTCCAGCACGTCGGGGAGCATCGCCGACAGCGGCCAGGTCTGCATCTCGGTCTCCGCCATCTCGCGATACGAGATCGGGGCGTGGCGGAGCGTCACGCGCACGACACGGTCGTCCAGCAGCGCCGCGAAGGCCGCCGGGATCGAGCCCCAGCCGCGCCCGACCATATGCACCTGGTCGTAGCCGTACGCGCCCATGAAGTCGAGGGTGCGCAGGATGTCGTGCACCCGCCAGCCCAGGTAGGGCTCGCCCAGCATCAGCCCGTACGAGGCGTAGAAATAGTCGTTCCCGTAGATGTGGTGGAATGAGTCGAGGCTGCACGTATTGGGCCGCAGCTCGCCGATGCCGCGGTAGTCGCAGGCGAAGAACGCCTCGCTCCTGTGGCCCAGCTCCTTGCACAGCGCGTCCTCGCGCATGTCCTCATCCGAGGACTGGTGGGGGATCCACAGCGTGGCCGGGCCATCGCCGGGGAGCGGACGCGACGCGCGCGGGCTCTCCTCGAGCTTATAGACCAGCGCCTGCGCGCCGCAGTCGGGATCGGTCTCCAGCAGGTAGAGCGCGGCGGCCGACTTCGACCACTCCCGGCCCGACAGCGGGCGCAGGATCCGGTAGTGCGGCGGCTCATCCGGGCGCCTCCGCAGGTTCAGCAGCTTGGTCACGGCCTTCGTGAGGTCATCGCCCGAGACCTCGCCGCGCCTCTCGGCCAGCTCCTCGGACCTCGCGCGCGTGAAGTCGAAGACCGTCGCGGGGTCAAGCTCATCGACCTGCCCCGACTCGGTGCACCACAGCGTCTTCTCGTCGTCGATGGTCAGGTCCGGCTCGCCGGACGTATCGAGGCCGGTGTACCTGCCAAAGAACGCGTACATCGCCTCGCGGTTCTCCTGATGGTAGCCGTGCGGGCGCGGGCCGATGAAGAGCTGCAGGTCATCCTCGGCGCCGAAGAGCCCCCAGAAGTGCTTGAGGCGTTCGTATGTGTCCTCCAGGCCACGCGCGTCGAAGTAGTCGTGCTCCTGCCCCAGCAGGATCAGCGGCTTGGGGGCATGGAGCATCAGCAGGTCGCCCATCTCCATGCCGAACTCCAGCGCATGCGGAGGCTGCTGCTCGGAGTCGGCGGGAAGCTCGTTCTCGACGTTGCAGCGCCAGGTGGTGATGTAGCAGCTCGGGGCGGCCATCGCGAAGGGCGTCTCGCCCAGCCACGCGCCGGTGGCGGCGAGCAGCATCGTGGTCATCGTCCCGCCGCCGGAGTTGCCCGTCAGGCCGATCTGGTCCGGATCGACCTCCGGGCGGTCCCGCAGATACTCCAGCGCCTGCACGCCGTCCCAGGCGCGCCAGGAGCCGAAGAACTCGCCGACCAGGATCTGCTGGCGGCCCATCCAGTTGTGCTCCCGGGTGCAGACGCCGACCACCGAGCCGCCCTCACCATCGGGGTACTGCATGCGCTCGCCCTGGCTGAAGGGGTCGAAGATGAAGACGACGTAGCCCTTGCGCGCGAGGCCCTGGGAGAAGGACTGATAGGCCTCGCAGGCCTTGCCGTTCGCGGAATGCCCGCAGACGCCCAGCACCGCCGGCGCGGGCCCGTCGAGATCATGGGGCAGGTAGAGATTCCCGGTGACCGGCAGGTTGGGGCGGCTCTCGAAGATCACCTTCTCGATCGTGTAGGCATCGCGTTCGACGGTGCCGGTGACGCGTGCTCTGAGCGGGGTCTTCGCGGGCTTGCGTCCGAAGGTCTTGCGCAGGCCTCTGCGGACATGCTCCTGGTACTCCAGCGCGGCCTTCCTGGACCGCATTCCGAGGATGGTCTCGCGGTTCTCTTCGCTGATAGCCCGTACCCTACGGACCATGAACTCCTGCATCGTCCGACCGAAGCGGTTGAGCGGTTCCACTGTCACCCGACCTCCGATGGCGGCGGTCATCAGCGCATCGAGGGTGGGTTCGGCAACAGGTGGTCGGGGACCTTTCAGGCCTTCCGGCGCGGAGTCCAGGCGCCTCGCCTGGACATGAGGCATCGGGTGCACCGAGACCGGGGCCTTCTCAGCGGCGGTGCCGGCCTCAGCCCACGACCTGGCGCAACACCCGCAGGAAGTTACCGCCCAGGACCCTCAGGACCACCTCGTCGTCGAAGCCGCGCTGCACCAGCGCCTCCGTCAGCGTTGGGAGCAGCTCGACGCGCGCGGGGATCGGCGTCAGCTCCTCCGACATGCCGTCGAAGTCCGCGCCGATGCCGATGTGATCCGGCCCCACCAGGTTCACGACGTGCTCGATGCTGTCCACGAGGCGCTCCATGCTCGGCGCCTCGCGGTCGATGAAGAAGGGCACGAAGGCCATGCCCATGACGCCGCCCACCCGGGCGAGCGCGCGGATCTGATCGTCGGTCAGGCCGCGCCAGTGCGGGCACTGGCTGTAGACCGCGCCGTGCGAGAAGATGACGGGCTCCTCGGACAGCTCGAGGACCTCCCAGAAGGCCGCGTCCGACGAGTGGGCCAGGTCCACGACCATGCCCAGGCGGTTGCACTCGCGCACCACCTCGCGGCCGAAGTCGGTGAGGCCCGGGCGCTCCCGCGCGGCCTCGCGCTCGGCCGGCTCGGCGAAGTCGAAGGGGCTCTTCTCGTGCTGCGTGGTGCCCGGCCCTCCGCTGCCGTGCGTGAGGCCGACGACGCGCACCCCCAGCCGGTACATGTTGCGCAGCGCCGCAAGCTCGCCGCCGAGAAAGGTGCAGCCCTCGAGCTGGCCGACGAGGGCGTAGCTGCCCTCGGCCTTGGCGCGCTCGATGTCCGCCACGCGCGTGGCGAAGACGACCTGCTCGGGATGCTCCTCCGCCAGGCGCAGGGCGCCGTCGATCAGCTCCATCGCCTGCTGCAGGTCGCTGTCGCCGACCATGAAGAAGCTGCAGGTCAGCCCGCCCTCGATGGCGCGCGGCACGTCCAGGTGGTAGCGCTCATCGCGCCGGGTCATGTCGAGGCTTTCGCCGCGCGACTGGCGCAGTATCAGGCTGTCGTTGTGTCCATCGACGATGATGGCACCGTCATGCAGCTCTCGGGCCCGGTCTGAGGTGGTCATGAGAACTCCCCTTACATGTCAGTGAGTGCCAGTCAGCGCAGAAGCAGCAGAAACAAGCGAGACGGCCGCGAGCATAGCGAGCGGTGTGATGTCCCCAGCGCCGCGAGGGCCATCACAGGTTCCACCCCGGCCCAGATCCTCTACTCCACCGCCCCCTGTTCCGCCTCCTCGCCGCCGCCACCTGCCGTCAGGCCGTCGGTCCGGCCCATGCCGGTGATGAACGCGATCAGGCCGAATGCGATGAAGCCCAGTGCCGCGATGGTCAGGCCGATGCGCAGATCCCCGAGGCGCTCGCCCACCTGGCCGATCAGGTTGACGTTGACGATCGTCAGCAGCGAGGTGGTCCACATCAAGGCCCCGTAGATGGCCGAGAAGTGCGCGGGCGATGTCTCGCGGATCTCCGCCAGGAGCGCCGGGTACTCGACCGAGAAGAACAGCGCCGCCAGCGGGTAGGCGAGCGCGATGGCCAGTGGCCCACCCAGCCAGGTGGCGGCGATCAGCAGCGCGGCGCCGATGGGCCCGGGCAGCGCCAGGAAGACGCGCTGCCCCACGCCCTCGGGCAGCGCGGCGAGGAGCAGCCGCGAGACGGTGTAGGCTGCGGAGTAGAGCCCGAGCATCACCCCGGGGCCGATGGGCAGTGCCTCGAAGCGGCTCTCCAGGAACTTGGGCAGCCAGCCGTAGAGCGCGTTGTCCGCGCCGGCGTGCAGCGTGGCGCACAGGATAATCAGCAGCGCGGGGCCGGTCAGGATGCTGCGCAGCTCGAAGCGCGGGCGCTCCTCCCGCGCCTCCTCCGCCTCGCCCACGCCCTCGCCGAAGTTGAGGAGTATCTGCCCGAGCATCAGGATCAGAGCGCCGAGGGCGAACGGGGCGTGGAGCGCGTCGGCGAATTCGAGGGCGCCGGCATCCACGGCCGCGATCAGCCACTGGGCGAAGATCGGGAACAGCACTCCGGGCACCGCGACCGAGACCAGGCTGATCGTGACCATGCGCCTGCGCCACTGCGGGTAGACGCAGATAAGGAAGGTGGGCAGGGAGACGGCCTGGGCGGCGCCGAAGAAGCCGATGGTAAGCAGGCCCGCCTGGAAGAGGAAGAGCCTGCCTCCCATGACCATCGCGCACATCAGAAAGCCGCCGCCCGTGCCGACCAGGGAGAGCTGGAGCGTCCTGCGCGGGCCGAGTCGATCCGTCACCGGGCCCATGAGCAACAGGGAGAACAGCGAGCCGATGGCGCCGGAGCTGAGCAGGAGGCCCAGGTAGCCCTCCGAGATGCCGAAATACTGCTGGGCGCGATGCGCGAACACGGGGAAGGCCACGAAGGCGTAGACCGCGACCATGCACAGCGACAGCGCGAGTGCTGCCATCGACGCGCGCACGCGTGGTGAGACCGGTTTGTGGGTCACCTCTGGCCGGTCGCTCATGAGGGGGCGGGCGGCATGGAATGATGATACGGCGGGCCGCTCTTCGACGCCGCGCTGGGAGCCACCTGCGCGGGCAGGTCGCGACGGAGGCCACGTGGAACCGTGCGCAGCAGCGGGAAGCGCACTCATCGCGGATCAGGAGAGCATCGACATGACGTCATACGAGATCATCAGGCGAGTGTTGGAGCACGACCACCCGCCGCGTATCGGCTTCACCTACTCGAACTTCGACGGGAAGACGCGCCTGCGCGACACCGTCGGCCTCGGCCCGGCGCCCAAGCCGGGCTTCGACGAGAACCGCCGCGAGGACGGCATCGGCGGCGAGCTGTGGGAGGACGAGTGGGGCTGCACCTGGCGGCGGCTGATCGACTGGACCAAGGGCGGGGAGGTCGTCGAGCCCGCCATCACCTGCCGCGAGGACCTGGAGACCTACGAGCCGCCCGACTACGACAACCCCGCCCGCTACGAGCGCGGGCCGGAGATCCGTGAGACCTACCCGGACCACTACATGCTGGGCACCATCACCGGCTGCTGCTTCAACCGCGCGCGCTACCTGCCGACCTTCGGGACGTATCTCGAGTGGTGCGCGGGCGACCCGGAGCTGGTGCGGGACATCAACCAGATGGTCAGCGACGTCGTCATGGCCCAGGTGGACATCTACGCCGACATCGGCTGCGACGGCGTGTTCTTCTGCGAGGACTGGGGGACGCAGGACCGGCTGCTGGTGAGCCCGGCGATGTGGGACCGGATGTTCAAGTGGACCTTCGAGCGACTCCTCGACCGCGCTCACGGCCACGGGATGACCGTGTGGATGCACTCATGCGGTTGCATGACGGACATCATCCCGCCGCTGGTGCAGTTGGGCATGGACCTCTTCCAGTTCGATCAGCCGGAGGTGCACGGGATTGACACCCTGGCGGAGTTCGCGGATCGCACCACCTTCTGGCTGCCGGTGGACATCCAGAAGATCCTGCCGACCGGCGACGAGGAGCTGATCCGGGCCAAGGCGCGCGAGATGGTGGCGAAGCTGGGCCAGAACGGCGGCTTCATCGCCAAGGACTACGGCGACAATGCCTCCATCGGCGTGGATCCGCTCTGGCAGCACTGGGGCTACGAGGAGTTCAAGCAGGTCGGCGTCTTCGACCCCGCCGAGGCGGACCTCGACGCCGAGGAGCTGTGACGGCATGGAACGGATGCTGGTGATGCTCATGTGCCTGGTGGTCATCCTCGCCGCACGCCGGTCGGGCGCGGCCGCGCCGCGCGCCGTCATCCAGGCGGAGGAGACCATCCACACCTGGACCAACGCCGGCAACGGCTCCTCGCCGCTGTGGACCTACGGATCGAGCACACTGGTGCGGCGCGGCGATGACCTGTTCTTCAGCGCCATCGAACTCATCCCGGACGCCCGGCCGCTCAACAACGTGCGGTGGGCGCTGATGCAGCGCACCGAGGATGGCTGGCGGGTGGTGCAGCGCGACGAGGCGGACCGCACGCGCGAGAACTCACCCATCGGCGTCATGCGCGACGGCCGCATCTTCATGTCCGTCAACCCCACGCTCGTGCCCGGCGAGCGCGCCGGTCCGGCCGAGCCGCGCATCCTCGTCTTCCCCGCCGACGACCTCAGCGGCCCCTTCGAGACCCTCATCCCGCCCTGGGACGGGGCGCCCGAGTTCACCGAGCACTCCTACCGAGGCTTCTGCGTGGACGCCGAGCACGGAGAGTGCCTCATCACCCACCAGGAGGACCACCACGCCCAGCACTGGGCGTTTCTCGGCCGCGATGGCGAGTGGACGACGGGCAGCCTCGTCTTCCCCGATCCGCCCGAGTACCGGCGCGAGAAGCTGCGCTACCTCTACCCGTGCTTGGCGCTCAGGGATCGGGCCGCCTACGTCTTTGCCCGCAGCGGCGCCCGCGAGCCCATCGACGAATGGTACGAGTACAAGCAGCAGTTCGGCGGCAAGAACGTATCCCGACGGCGCCTCGCGTTCTCCTGGACGCCCGATATCACGACGCGGCCGCTGTGCGACTGGATCGAGCTGGTCAACGTCATGGATCACGGGGGCGAGGTGTGGAACTGCGACCTCTACGTGGCCCCCAACGGTGACGCGCACATCCTGTGGTTCGAGATCAGCGTTCAGCCCGCGCTCCGCTCCGAGTTCTTCCCGGATGTGCCCATCCGCCGCTACCTGAAGCACGGAGTCGTGCGCGACGGCGAGCTGGTCTCCGTCAACACGCTCGTCGAGGGCGGCGAGGGCTCCCCCGGCCGCCCGCACTGGGGACGCTTCCACGTGACCGCCGACGGCCGCGTCTTCCTGCTCTACACCTGGTGGTGCCCGCCCTCGTCGGAGGACGCCGGGAACCACACCATGCTCCTCGAGGTCCTGCCGGACGGCTCATGCTCCGAGCCCGTCGAGCTCCCGCTCGTGCGGCCGCTGGGTGACCTCTTCATGCTCGCGAACCCGCGCGGCGGCTCCCCGCCATCGGGCGTCATCGAGGCCGTAGACACGATGTGGGCCGACGAAGCGCCGGTTCGCTACGTGCGCATCGCCCTGAGCGACGCGGCGCCGCTGGTGCGTATCGAGGGCCAGACGATGCTCCTGCCCGGCGAGGGCCGCACCGTCCACCTGCGCGCGACGGTCGAGGACCCCCAGGACGATGTCACGGGCGTCACATGGCGACTGCCCGGCGGCGGTACCGCGCAGGGCGAGGAGCTTAGCTGGACCGCCGAGGAACGCGACACCGTCGAGCTGCAGGCGGTCGCGACCGACGCCGCGGGCAACAGCGGCCTGGCGACCGTCCTGGTGAGTGTGCCCCCGGCGCAACTCGCGGACGCGCGTGAGCCGGTCATCATCGAGGCCGAGGACTTCGTCGGCCACGGCGGTGGCGAGGCTCAGCGCGTCAACATCCGCGGGAACCACGCGCGTTGCCTGCGGGGCTGGCGAACGGAGGGCCAGTGGCTGGAGTGGCGCTTCGAGGTCGCGGCCGAGGGCGAGTACCGCCTGTACGCCCGCTACGCCGCCTCGGCCCCGGGCATGCGGCTGGCGGTCGCCGTTGACGGCGCCTGGCCCGGCGCGGCCTTCGAGGATATCGCCTGCGCTGCCACGGGGATGGCCGGCGAGTACTGGAGCGACTGGGCGTGGGCGCACCTCGGGCCGCCGATGCGTCTGACCGCCGGCGAGCACGTGCTGCGCCTGACCGCCATCGCGGGCGACCCGTACCTCGACATGCTGGCCATCGCCCGTATCACGCCCTGACACCAACCTGAGAGGAGCGCACGCGATGAACCTATTCGACTGGCTCTGTGATGAGGCGAAAGCAATCTCGGCCGAGGCCATGCTCATCCCCCCGAGCAAGCAGCAGCTCGAATGGTCCGAGGACGAGCGGCGCACGCGCTGGCTGCAGTGCCTCGGGCTCTGGCCGCTGCCCGAGCGAACTCCGCTTGAGGCCGAGGTGACCGGCACGCTGGAGCGCGACGACTACCTGCTCGAGAAGGTCCACTTCCAGTCCGTGCCCGGGGCGCACGTGGCGGGCAACATCTACCGGCCGAAGGAGATCGACGAGCCGCTGCCCGCCGTGCTGTATCTGTGCGGCCATACGCGGGGCAAGGTTAACCTCACCTACCAGCAGAACCCCCGCTGGTTCGGCGCGCACGGCTACGTGACGCTTGTGGTCGATCCCATTCAGCTCGGCGAGTGCCAGGGCTTCCACCACGGGACCTACCACATGGGCCGCTGGGACTGGATCAGCCGCGGCTACACGCCCGCGGGCGCCGAGGTGTGGAACGGCATGCGGGCGCTCGACTACCTCGCCTCGCGCGACGACGTGGACGCCGACCGCATGGGCGTGACGGGCCTCTCGGGCGGCGGCGTCATCTCCTGGGACCTGGCGGCCGCCGACACGCGCATCAAGTGCTGCGTCCCGGTCTGCCAGACCGGGGACATGGAGCAGCTCATCTGCGACCGCTGCATCGACGGCCACTGCGACTGCGCCCACTTCGTCAACTACTACCGCTGGGATACCGCCCATATCGGCGCGCTCATCGCGCCCAGGCCCCTGCTGGTCGCCGCGGGAGCCGACGACGCGCTCTGGCGACCCTACGCCTACAAGCACCAGGTCCACCGCATCCGCCGGGTGTACGAGGCCATGGGCGCGGCCGAGATGTGTCGGCTCGTCGAGGACCTGAGCTTCCACGGCTACACGCCCACGCTGCGCAGGGCTATCTTCGAGTGGTTCAACCGCCACCTGAAGGGCGATGAGACACCGGTCGAGGACGACGTCACGGACTTCGACGAGCCGGAGGAGAACCTGCTGGTCTTCGGCGGCGATCTTCCCGAGGATGACACGATGGGGGAGATCGAGAAGCTGCTGATCCCGCCCGCGCGTCCGATCGAGGTCCGTTCCGAGGAGCAGTGGGCCGCGCACCAGGAGGACGCCGTCAAGCGCCTGCGCGCGGTGAGCTTCCGGCAGATACCCGATCCGGTGCGGCCGAAGGTGCGGTTCGCGCGCGACGAGGGCGGCAGTGGCGGCGTCATCGGCTATCGCTTCGACCTTGACCCCGGCGACGGCTTCGAGGTCCGCGCGCACCTGGTGGTCCCGAAGGCGCGCACTATCGGGCTGCCAGCGCTGGTGACCACGATGCGCGAGGCGCGGTCGCCCTACTTCGGCGGCGGGCGGGACCGGCCGGCCGCGGGCGAGGGCATCGCCGGCGGCACGGTTGAGGTGCGTGGGACCGCCTCGACCTCCATCGGCGAGGGCCTGACGTGGACGGTCCGCCGCGGCATGGTCATCTGCGGCTTCACGGTGCCCGAGCGGCAGATCCTCGATCTGCTCGCGGGCCTGCAGGTGCTGCGCGCGCAGGACGCGGTGGCGGAGACGGCGGTCTTCGGCACCGGCCTGTGGTGTGTGCAGGCGATCTACGCGGCGATCCTGGATCCGGAGGTGAGCGAGGTCGTGCTGGAGGACCCGCCGGCCTCACACGAGGAGCCCGACACGCCGGAGATCATGGGTGTTCTGCGCGTGGGCGACCTGCCGCAGAACCTGGCGCTGGTCTTCCCGCGGCCGATCACCTTCGTGGGGGAGATCCCGGAGGCCTACCGGTGGACCGCGGACGTGTATGAGCAGTTGGGGATGGGCGACCGCATCCGCGTGATCGACGGGGTGGCTGACTGGCGGCCGGCGGAGGTGTGAGCGAAGAGTCGGGCGGGGAGGGTCACTTGCCCCTCCTCAGAGCGCATGCATCAGCCACAACGTCCGCTACCGTGGGCGCCGCCCAGAGGAGCCGACGTGGCCTAGGACCCGGCCTGGCATGAGATGCTGAGACGACCTTGGCGACCGGGATGCTGACGGTGGGGGCTGAGCCGGACCTTCACCGTCAATGCGCATCATGACGCCGATCAGCTTGCCTACGAGGGAACCACGACCTCGGATGTCACCGGCGCTGAGGCGACCGCGCAGAGCCGGTTGAGAGAAGTGATTGCCCATGCCCTCACGAGTGCGTCCGGCACTCGTCATCCTCATGCTTCCCAGTCTGGCCTGCCATGCGGACACACCGGTCGCGTACCAGCCGGATATCGTCGGTGTGGGCCGGCTCTTCCTTGTTGCGCTCGATGTGCCGATCGAGGCCCCAGCGCTGGAGATCGACGTGCCCGATACGGTCGAGCTGCTCGACCGCACACCTCTCCCCACCGACGGGGCGCTCCGGAAGTATTACTTCCGCAGCCTCCAGCCGGCGGAGCGAACGGAGATCGTCTTCGCGCATCCGCAGGGGGAGGTCACGATCCCGATCGAGATCTGGTCCTTCGAGGACCTGCGCGAGTTCCGGACGCTCAAGGGAACGCAGCTTCCCCGCCGCTGGCCGCTGGGGGAGGAGCTGCCGGAGCTCAAGCAGGGGCAGACAATCACCACCGACGCCGACAGGGAGGCCGCGAGGCAGGGCGATCCGCCGGGCGAGAACTGGCTGGAGCTGTCCGACGAGCAGGTCTGGGACCTGCAGCCGGACAGCACCATCCCGCGCTGGCACTACGTGAATCTCCGCGACGGCTGCCCAATCCACGGCAAGGAGATATACAGGGAAGCCGCGTGGTATCCGTGGCTTCATCCCGATGAATCCGGGGAGAAGAGCAAGCGGCCTGTCATTCCATATCTCTGGAAGCTCAAGTGCCCGATCGGCGGCGAGATCTACCCCACGAATGACTTCGCGCACGGTGATTTCACCAGCGGTGAGTTCCCCGACGACGGCATCGGTGGTGGCTGTGAGTATCAGGGCAAGCGCTATGGCTTCATCGCTGAGATCTGCCAGTCATACTGTCATATCCCGCTGGGGCTGGTGCCCGCATGCGCGGCCGGCTACCTCGCCACCGAGGATGTCCGCTACGTGCACAAAGCCCTGGTCGCCATGTCTCGCATGGCAGTCGAGTACGCGTACCTCGCGACGATGACCCAGCACAGGCATCGGAACACACGGGATCAGGTGGTCCGCCTCGGCCCCGCTCCGTTCAGCGAAGGACCGTGCCTGTTCCGCAGCGGCTTCACGGTCTACTGCATCTCACAGCCGCACTACCAGAAGCGATGGGCGGAGGCCTATGACCGGATCTTCCCCGCCATCGAGCAGGATGACAGGATCCTGCCCTTCCTCCGGTCGAAAGGCTTCGACCTGGAGAGCCACGAGGACCTGCGGCGCTTCCTGGAGGAGAACCTGTTCGCGGTGTGGATGCAGGGCGCGATGGACGGCGCCACAAAGTCCAACGAGCCCGCCAGCCAGATGGCGCTGGCGCGGATGGCGGAATGCCTCAACTATGAGCGCGGCGACGAGTTCATGGAGTGGCTCTACAACGGTGGCGGCCAGATGCGGCACTTCGTGACGAACACCTTCTTCCGCGACGGCGCTCCGTGGGAGGCGACCGGCGGATACAATGGCACGCACGTCCGTGCCATCGCCCCGGTCGTCGAGAGTGTGGCCCACCTGCGCGAGATGCGCCCGGAGGTCTATCCCGAAGCGCGGTTCCCGGAGATCGCGCACAGCCGGCGGTACCGGAGCATCTTCGACTTCGCGATGAACACCGTCACCATCGACCGGACCTACCCCAAGATCGGCGACGATACGGCCGGACGCGGGTACGACGCGTCATTCCCATACTATCACGAGATGCCACGGCGGACGTGGCAGAACGGGGGCGCGGCGGCCTTTGAGCACGCGTACGAGCTGTTCGAGGAGCCGAAGTTCGCGTGGGCGCTGGCCAACGCGCCCGGCTGGGAGCCATCGCCGGACTTCCCCTACTCGCGCGAGGAGATCGAGGCGGCCGCCGCCCGGTGGCCCGATGACTGGAATGACGACAGCGGCCTGGAGGATGGCTACGGTCTGGCGATACTGCGAGGCGGCCGGGGGGACGCCAAGCGCGCGCTGTGGATGATGTACGGCCAGTACCGCGGGCACCGTCATTCGGACGTGATGCACATGGGCCTGGACGCGCAGCGCAGCGAGATCCTCGGGCAGCTAGGGTATCCGCGGGGTCGTGACTGGACGTACTGCTGGATCACGCATAACCTGGCGCGGCAGATCCCGTACGTGGCGCTGACGGGTGTGTGCGAGTACATGGCGGACGCCGGTCCGGTGCACGTCGCGGAGGTACGCGCGCAGGGGTTCGTCGATCGGGTCAGCGAGGGCGAGGGATACGAGCTTCCGCCCGACGACTGGCAGCGGCGCACGCTGGCGATTGTGGACGTTTCGGAGACAGAATCGTACTACGTGGACCTCTACCGCATCTCGGGCGGGACGGACCACTGGTGGTCATTCCACTGCCAGCAGGGCGAGTTCAGCACCGAGGGGCTGGACCTTAAGCGGCAGCAGGGCGGGACACTCGCGGGCGCGGCTCTGGCATACGGCGAGGACCCGTGGGGCTGGGACGAGTCGCTGTACCGCTCGAAGCAGGCGCTGCGGATGCCGCCGATGTACGGGTTCGCGCACCTCTACAATGTCTCGCGCGACACCGACCCGCAGGGGGTGTGGAGCGCGGACTGGATGCTGGAGAACTCCGATCGCCTCCACTTCCGCATGACTGTTCCTCAAGCTGATGCAGCCGAGGTGGCGATCTGTGACGGCAAGTCGCCCACCGGGGGCTCACCGTACGAGATGAAATGGGTGATGATCCACAACGCGGATGACGAGCCGGCGAGGACGCAGGTCGCGAACGTCATGGAGCTGTACCGCCGCGATCCGCTCATCCGCTCGGTGCGCGCGCTGGAGCTGTCAGGCCAGGATGAGCACGGCTTCGGCGCCTGGGGGCTTGTGGTGGAGCTGCGCAATGGGCGTACCGACTGGATCTTCGCCGCCGCGGACCCGTCGGCGGTGCATACCGCAGCCGGCGGCTTCGAGTTCGCCGGGCGGTTTGGTCTCTACTCCGAGCGAGAGGGCGCGCCACCGCAGCTCGTGCTCGTGGGAGGCACGCGTCTCACCAGGGATGGCTCGGGCATCGTCCGCGAGCAGGGGGAGTACCGGGCCGAGATCGTGGCCGTGGACCGCGAGGAGCACAGCATCACCATCGCACCCGCGCCGGCCGATCCTCAGGCGCTCGTCGGGCGGTTCGTCCACATCAGCAACCCGGTTCGCCGGGTGGCATATGAGGTGCTGAGCGCCGAGCCGACGGATGATGGCGCCAGGCTGCACCTGGGCTACGACTCGCGCATCGGGACGGGGAAGGTCATCGGGCATGCCGACCACCTTGTCAAGACCGATACGCCGTTCCGGCTGGCCGGATATCGCTACTACCACGGCGCGCGGCTGGTCAATGCCGAGCAGAGCGCGGAGTACCGCATGATCGATGTGCATGGGAGCTGGGTGGACGTGGACGCGAACGCACATCCGGAGTGCACCGCGCAGACACTGCAGGAGCAGTTCCCGGCCGACTCGTGGTTCGAGATATTCGACTACGGCGTCGGGGATGCGGTCACCTGCGCGGAAATCGCTCGACTGCCCGGCGATGCCGGGGCGCGGCAGTAGCAGGCCGCCACGAGTGCTCCGCGAACCGGCAGTTGTGCAAACGGGGCGCCCTCTTCCGGGCGCCCCGTTGACGTGTTCCCACGTGTGTGGCCTACTCCTCTTCCTCCGTGGCCGAGGGCGTGAAGACGCGCGCGCCCATCTCGCGGTCGAGCATCAGCATCTGGCCGGTGCCCTCGACCATCTTCACCTGCTCGGCGATGGTGGAGGTGTTGTCCTCCTCCTCCACCTGCTCCTTCACGTACCACTGCAGGAACTGTGTCGTGGCGTGGTCCTTCAGCTCGATCGCCAGGTCCACGAGATCGTTGATGCGGCTGGTCACGTACTGCTCGTGCTCGTAGGCGTGCTCGAAGACGGCTGTGGCCGAGTCCCACTCAGTGGGTGGACCCTCGATCGCCGTCAGCTCGACGCGGCCGCCGCGCTCGCAGACGTAGTTGAAGAACTTGTCCGCGTGGAACAGCTCCTCCTGCGTCTGGGCCTTCATCCACCGGGCCATGCCGTCCAGCCCCTGGTCCTCGAGCCACGCGGCCATCGAGTAGTAGATATAGGCCGAGTACAGCTCGGCGTTGATCTGCTCGTTGATGGCCTCGACCATCCTCTCGTCTATCATCGTCCGACCCCTCCTGGCATGGTGTTGGCTGGGTACGAGAAGCGGCGCCCGTGACGGGCGCCGCGAGGTGAGTCAGATGGTGCCGAAGGCCGGATTCGAACCGGCACGGGGGAGTACCCCACTGCCTCCTGAGGACAGCGTGTCTACCAATTCCACCACTTCGGCCTGTCCCATTTCGACTGGTCCACTATACCGGACGTTCGCGCGCCTGTCAAGATCCGCGGCGGCGGCAGAGGGCATCCAGATTCGTGTGGATGCGCGCACCGAGCGGCGACGTCCCGTGCCTGCGCATCCCGCTCCTGAGCGGGAGGGACGGGGGGGTGAGGCCAACCCCGTTGCGGCGCCAACGCCTGCAGAGCAACGACCTCCGGATGAGGGCGTCCGTGTGTCATCCACAGGAATCTCGATGCTCTCGGGGGCAGCAGAATCGGCGACAGAGCCGAGCGATCGTCCTCGGCTTAGCACGGCCTTTCGGGGGGTGTGTACACGTGTCCCACCGCCCCCGCGGGCGGCTCCCACCGGACTCGCGGGGGTCAGTCTTCGACCGGTGCGAAGATCTGCACCGGCTGCGTGCGGTTGCGCACCTCGACCTGCCCAAACGGCCGCATCTGCGCCATGAGCGCCTCGTCGGCGCGCACGGTCTCCCAGTCCGCGATGATCGGGCAAGCGCGCTCCCGGCACTCGCTCTGCAGCCGGAAGGCCACGTTGACGGGATCGCCGAGGATCTGCGGCTCGGGCGGGCTCTCCCCGACCCACCCCAGCGACACCTCGCCGGTGGTCAGGGTGATGCCGAAGCCGATCTCTTCCTCCGGCCAGCGCTCGTCGAGGCGCTCCCGCAGCTCGCGGGCGGCGGCGACGGCCCTGGCCGCGTGATGCGGCCGGCCCTCCTCCGGGCGGAAGAAGACCAGGGCGGCATCGCCGGGGCGCCGGGCCGACGCCCCGCCGAGGGGCTCGACGACGGCGTCCACGATAGCGAAGAACTCACGCATCATCTGCATCATCTCGGTCGGGCTGCTTTGCTCCGACCTTGCCGTGTACCCCGCCATGTCGCAGACCAGCACCGTGACCTCGAGCTGCTCGCCCTCCTCGCTGACCCATGCGGGCCAGATGCGCGCCAGCGAGGTGAGCGCGGTCTCGCTCTGCAGCGCCGACACCAGCACGCCCGTGCCCAGAATGCCGAGGCCGGCGCCGGTGAGCGGCAGCATGATCAGCGAGCGGCTGAAGGCCAGCGCGCCGGCGCCGAACCAGGCGGCCGCCAGCAGCGCGGACAGTCCCCACGTCCACCAGTGCCGCCGACCCCTGCCCACCAGAGCGATGGCCAGGCAGGCCGGCAGCGCGGCCAGCAGCCCGACGACCAGAGGCGCCTCGCGCACGTAGAGCCCCGAGAGCATCGTCGCGGCGGCCTGCGCGTGGATCTCGATCCCGCTCATGGGGCCCATCGGCGTGGAGAAGAGGTCCTTGACCTCGTCGGTGACGCCGATGAACACGAAGCGGCCCCGGATCTTCGGCGGCAGCGAGGGATCGGGAGGCCGTGCGTGCACGTCTTCGAACTTCACCTGCGCGACCGTGCCGGCCGGACCGGCCCAGTTGATCATCACGCGAGCCGGCACCGCCCCGACGTCGTCGTGCAGCACGGACCTGGCGATCGCCTGGTAGGCCATCGAGCCATCCGCGTCCTGCTGCGTCGTCTGCACCCAGCGGACGACGTTGTCGGGGCGAAACAGCAAGGGGGAGGCCACCTCTCGCGCCGCGGACGCGATCGGCTCGGCTGGGGCCAGGAACTCGCATCGCTCGCCGGCGCGGCCGGCCAACTCGGTGTCGGCGCCGGCCACGATGGTCACGTTGCCCGCCACGGACAACGCCTCGGCGAGCCGGGCGTCAGTCTCGGCGTCGGACTCACCAGCGAAGAAGACATCCACGCCGATGCTGCGTGCGCCCCACTCGTCCAGGTGCCGGATGACCGGGACGTACTCCCTGCGCTGGAGCGCGGCCGGGCCCCAGCGGTCGAGCTTCTGCACCGTGGCAGCCTCGATGGCAATGATGACGAAGTCATCCACCGGCGGGGAGGGATGGGCGAGATTCAGGCGCCAGTCCACCGTGCGCAGCTCGAACGCGCGGAGGAATCCCAGGCGGCCGGCGGCCAGCACGCAGAGAATCGCGACGGAGATCCCCACGGCGATGGCGGGCCGGCTGCTGAGTCGAGTCGTGGGGGCAGCGATGGCCGGTCAGTCCTCGTTAGCGGTTGTCCGAGCGGGTGCGGGGCCAGCGCCGGAAGGGATGCTGCGGCTGCCTCCCCGGACGCTCCTGGGGCTTCACCTGCGGTTGCGCGGGGGCCGCGGTCGCTGCCTCGGGCCGGGGAGGGCGCAGGTGAGTCTGCGCCCCCGAGCCCTTGAACTTCACCATCAGCACCCGGTCGCCAAGGGAAAGCAGCTCGAGCGCGTCGCCCGCCTTCTGCTTGAGGCCGCGCGCGATCTCGTCGCGGCCGCGCTCGGTCACCACCGCCAGCGCCGGATCGCGGCCGGGCCGGTGCAGCAGCGCAGCGCGCAGCACGCCGTCCATCTCCGCTATGAACCTGCGCAGCTCCGCGACCTGGGCGCGGGTCGCGTTGCTGATCTCGATCCGCACCAGGCCGCTGTGCTCCTCAAGCAGCGCGTGGATGACGCGCGGGGCCAGGCCCTTGCCCGCGCGCAGCCCCAGCGAGGCCAGCGCCGCGTTCACGGCCTCCTGCTCGTCCAGCCCCACGCCAGGCACGACCGTCTCTATCGACGTCAGCGGGCTGCTCTCGCCGTCGCGAACCAGCTTCACCTCGCCGCGAACGCGGGCGGAGAACAGGTCGTGCCGGCCGTCGAGCTGCTTGACCTGCTGGAGGGTGACGTCGCCGATGACGCAGTAGTCGGTGTGGGGCGGCCTCCTCCAGTTGACCGTCCCATCGGCGTTGAAGCTGAAGTCTGAGGCATCCGCGTCAGCGATCGACGTGCTGTGCAGTCCGTGGAGCGCGAGCTGCCGGCCCACCGCCTTGGAGGCCAGGAAGACGCCCTCCTGGGGCATCTGGTGCTCGCGCAGCGCGACGATGATCGATGGGTCGCCGAGATGCCGCACGATGTCCCGGTGCCGGTTGTACATGACCCATGTGGCCTCGTCGTCGCCGGAGAGGTTGAACTTGTCCACGACGGCCCGCAGGTCGCGCGGGACGCGGCAGCGCTCGTTCTGCGCCACCCGGTAGTGGTCCTCGCCCGCCTCGACCTCGACGCCGCCCTCGTAGACATAGGTCTCGGAGTTGCCGTCGTCATCGACGGTGCAGCGGAAGACGGTACCCTTCACGGAGGCAACGGCACTCGGCATGCGCACCTCGAACTTGCTCGAGCCCCCCAGGGCGCGCTCGATGGTGACCCAGATGCCCCCCACTATGGTCTGGAAGCTGGTGGTTCCGGAGGCATCCAGCGCCGTGATGAGGATCTGCGAGTTCTCGTCCATGCGCACGTACCCGCCCTCGCCGACGGAGAGTTCCGCGCGCGACGAGGCGCCGGTCTTCACCGCATCGTTGGGCGAGAGCACCTCGTTGAGCTTGGCGGGATGGTAGCCGCCGACGCCGTGGCGCACCTGCACGTCCCCGTACATGGAGCTGAGCACGGCCTGGTTGGTGGCGATCTGGCCCCGCTGCGCCAACGCCACGCTCGCGAGCAGAGCGGCGGCGATGATGGCGACAGCCCCGAGACGCGATGCGGCCATGGTCATTGCCCTCCCCGGCGTCGGTCTCAACGCTACCGACATCATACCACACTGTCGGGAGGATGCGGCAACGATTTCGGTGCAACAGACGCGCGCGCACGCGCCGATGTTCGCACACCGCTTCGCTTCAGTTGTGGGGAGTGGGTGGCCGAGCGCGACCGCCTGGAGCGCCGATTCGACGAGCTGTCCGAGACCCTCGCCGCGGGATAACACACGCGCCTGCACAGCCCTCACAGGCCCGGTAGCGCGTTTGCCGGGCCTGCGGCCATCATGTATAATGCCCCGCACGCCGGGGTGGCGGATGCTGTCCCGCCGCCGGGCGCCGACCATCCCCTGCAGCGACCGACACCGAGGTGACGCAATGACCATCACGGAGAAGCTGCTGGCCCGCGCGGCGGGCCGCGATGAGGTCAGAGCCGGCGAGTTCGTGACCTGCAGCCTCGACCTGGTGCTGGCGAATGACATCACGGCGCCCATCGCCATCGACGAGTTCCGCAATATGGGCGCCGAGCGGGTCTTCGACCCCGCCAGGATCGCGCTGGTGTGCGATCACGCGACTCCGAACGTGGACATCAAGGCCGCAACGCAGACCAAGAAGGTCCGCGACTTCGCTCACGAGATGGGTGTGAGCAACTACTGGGAGGCCGACCAGGGCGGGATCGAGCACATCATCCTACCCGACAAGGGCCTGGTGATCCCCGGTGACGTGGTCATCGGCGCGGACTCGCACACCTGCACCTACGGCGCCCTGGGCGCCTTCGCGACCGGCGTTGGTTCGACCGACGCCGCCGCCGGCATGGCGACCGGCGAGTGCTGGTTCCGCGTGCCGGAGACCGTCGAGGTGATCTACTCCGGCGAGCCGGGGCCGTGGGTGTCGGGGAAGGACCTGATCCTGCGCCTGATCGGGGAGATCGGCGTGGCCGGCGCGCGCTACCGCGCGCTGGAGTTCAGGGGCGAGGTCATCGACGGCCTGCCCATGTCCGGACGCTTCACCATCTGCAACATGGCCATCGAGGCCGGCGCCAAGAACGGGATCATCGCGCCCGACGCGACCACGCTCCAGTGGGTCGAGGGCCGCTCCAACCGGGAGCCGGTCGCGCTCGCGAGTGACGGCGACGCGGAGTACGCGCGCAGCATCGAAATCGACTGCGCCGGGCTGGAGCCCCAGGTGGCATTCCCCCACCTTCCGGAGAACACGCGCGGCATCTCCGAGGTCGGCGAGGTGCCGATCGACCAGGCGGTCATCGGCGCGTGCACCAACGGCCGGCTGGAGGACCTGCGCGAGGCCGCGAAGGTGCTCGAGGGCCGGCACGTGGCCGAGGGCGTGCGCTGCATCGTGATCCCCGGCAGCCACGCCATCCACCTGGAGGCAACGCGGGAGGGGCTGGTCGAGCTGTTCCTGGAGGCCGGATGCCTGGTCTCGACGCCCACCTGCGGGCCGTGCCTGGGGCTGCACATGGGGGTGCTGGCCGAGGGAGAGCGGGCCATCGCGACCACGAACCGCAACTTCGTCGGCCGCATGGGCCATCCCGACAGCGAGGTCTACCTCGCGAACCCGGCGGTGGCGGCCGCGAGCGCGGTGGCCGGCAAGATCGCGGGGCCGGAGGACGTGTGAACGCCTGTTCTGTGGTGCGCACGCCCTCGTGCGCACACTCTCGAACGGCGTGCGGGCGAGGCCGCCCGCACTACGGTGGACGATCTGCTTGCACGAGGTGCGGATATGAAGGCGACCGGGAAGGTCCACAAGTACGGCGACCACATCGACACCGACGCGATCATCGCTGCGCGGTACCTGACCACCTCGGACCCCGACGAGCTGGCCGGGCATTGCATGCAGGACATCGACCCTGAGTTCGTGGAGCGCGTCGAGCCGGGCGACGCCATCGTCGCGGGCGAGAACTTCGGCTGCGGCAGCTCGCGCGAGCACGCGCCGATCGCCATCAAGGCCGCGGGCGTCAGTGCGGTGATCGCCGCCAGCTTCGCGCGCATCTTCTACCGCAACGCGCTCAACATCGGCCTGCCGATCATCGAGAGCCCGGAGGCGGCGGCCGCAATCGACGCCGGCGACGAGATCACGGTGGACACCGACGCGGGGACGATCATCGATCACACCACGGGCGAGGAGTTCAGCTTCGCGCCGCTGGCCGACGTGGCCGCGGACCTCGTAGCTGCGGGCGGGCTGGTGCCGATGGTCAGGGAGAAGCTCGGGACGGCATAGACTGAACGACCGACGGGCGAGGCGCCCGTCGCACGGAACGGCAGACGGCAACGACAACGGCACAGGCCTCAGCGGAGTCCGGCCTCTCGGAAACGGCGGGGCAACGACGCGCACACAGACATCTTATGCCAACACCCATCGTCGCCATAGTCGGGCGGACGAACGTGGGAAAATCCACGCTCTTCAACCGCCTCGTCGGCCACCAGCTCGCGGTGGTCGATGACTTCCCCGGCGTCACGCGCGATCGCCTGTACGCGGAGGTCGGCATCGGCGGGCGAGCCGCAATCCTGGTGGACACCGGCGGGCTGGTCGGCGCCGAGAGCGATGAGCTGATCACGCAGGTCTCCGAGCAGGCGGCCGCGGCCCTCCAGGAGGCGGATGCCCTCGTCGTGCTCGTTGACGGCCTCGAAGGCGTTACCCCGGCCGATCACCAGGTGGCGGATGTCGTGCGCAGGACCGGGAAGCCCATGGTGCTGGCGGTCAACAAGCTCGAGAACACCGCCGACCCGGTGCACGACTTCTGGGAGCTGGCGCTGGGCAGGCCGCTTCGCGTCTCGGCGCGCACCGGCTACGGCCTGCAGAGCCTGGCGGAGGCCATCTCCGAGGCGCTGCCGGAGCAGGTCGAGCCGGTCGAGCGTCCCGAGGACGAGATCGCCATCGCGCTCGTGGGCCGCCCGAACGTCGGCAAGTCGGCGATGCTCAATACCATGCTGGGCGAGGAGCGGGTGATCGTCAGCGAAGAGCCGGGCACCACGCGCGATGCCGTGGACATCGCGGTGGACTTCGACGGCATACCGCTGCGGCTGATCGACACCGCCGGCTTGCGGCGCAGCTCGCGGACGGCAGAGGGCACGGAGTACTACTCGAGCCTGCGAACCCTTCGGGCGCTGCATCGCGCGCGCGTGGGGGTGGTGGTCCTCGACGCGGCGGAGGGCATCACCCGCCAGGACGAGCGGATCGCCGGGGAGATCGAGAAGGCGGGCCGCGGCATCGTCATCGCCGCGAACAAGTGGGACATCGTCCAGGACATGATGGCGCCGCCCGAGGACGCCACCGAGGGCCACAGGCGCCGCGCCGAGCGGACCCACCGCGGCGACTTCGAGCGGATCCTCCGCTACCACCTGCCCTTCCTGGAGTATGCGCCTCTCGTCTTCACCTCGGCCATCACCGGGGAGGGCCTGCGGGAGCTGCTGGACACCGCGGTGGACGTGGCCGAGCAGTTCGGGCGGCGCATCGGCACCTCCGACGTGAATAAGGTCGTGCAGGGCGCGATGCTTCGCCATCAGGCCCCGCTTCGCGGGTCGCGGGCCCTTAAGGTATACTATGCGACGCAGGTGGGGACGCGCCCACCGACCTTCGTGCTGAAGGTCAACGATCCGGACCTGTGCCACTTCTCGTACGAACGGTACCTCTGCAACCAACTCCGAAAGGCGTTCGGCCTGGAGGGCACTCCGGTCCGCGTGAAGCTGGAGCAGCGATGAGCCGAGGTGAACGGCCGTGACCACAGCGCAGGGCCTGGCACTCGCGGCGGCGTACCTCTTGGGCGCCATCCCGGTCGGACTTCTCATCGGCCTGTCCAGGGGCGTTGACGTGCGCACCGTGGGGAGCGGCAACATCGGGGCGACCAACGTCCTGCGGGCGCTGGGGATCGGCTTCGGCCTACTGGTCTTCGCTGTGGATGTGCTGAAGGGCGTCGCTGCGGTGCTGCTCTGCCGCTGGGTCGGGCTGGAGGGCTGGCTTCTGGCAATGGGCGCGTTCTTCGCGGTGCTGGGGCACTCATTCTCGCCCTACCTGGCCTTCAAAGGCGGGAAGGGCGTCGCGACCAGCCTGGGCACGTTTCTGGCACTCGAGCCCGTGGGGGCGGTTATCGCCTTCGCCGTGTGGTTCGCGATCGTGCTACCGACTCGCTACGTCTCCCTGGGCTCGGTCATCGCCGTGGCCGCGGCCCCGGTGATCTTCTTCGCGCTCAGGCCCGCCGCCCCGGAGGCGTTGGTGCCGGTGGTCGCGCTGGCTCTGCTGGTCATTGGCCGGCACAACGAGAACATCGAGCGGCTGCTCAGGGGCGAGGAGAACCGATTCGGACGCAGCCGATCGAGGACGCCACAGCCGGGTGAGGCGACGGACGCGGCGGAGAACTGACACCGGATTGCGCCCGGCGTTGCCGCCGAGGACGTCTCGGTGCCCGTCGTTCCCCCCGCGGCCGCCTTGACGTGTAGGCCTTTTGCCGCGCCGTTTGGACAGGGGGGGCACGCGGGGAACCGGTTAGCGGCTGGCGGCGTGGCGAAGGCCAGGCCTCCCCGACGGATCACGAAGGCCCCGGCGGGCTCGATGACGAACCCCCAGTCATGAAACTCCCACTCGTCCGCGTGACCCACGACATGAGGGGCATCAGAGAATGAGCGATTGGACCGGCCCCGTCGCCGTCATCGGCGCCGGGGCGTGGGGCACGACGCTCTCCCGCATGCTGGCCGAACGTGGCATCCCCGTGCGCCTTTGGGCGGTCAGCCGGGAGCTCGCACTCGAGATCGAGGAGAACCGCGAGAACGTCAGCTACCTGCCCGGCTTCAAGCTCCCCGACGGAGTACGCATCTCGTCGCAGGGCGAGGCGGTCCTCGACGGGGCCCGTGCCATCATCTGGGTGGTCCCCTCTCAGTGGCTGCGCGAGGTCGCGCAGGCCCTGGCGCACCTGGTGCCCGCGGACGTGCTGCAGATCTGCGCCACGAAGGGGATCGAGCGCGAGACGGGCATGCGCATGAGCCAGGTGCTGTCCGAGGAGCTGGGCGGCGGGGACCCGGAGGCGCACCAGGGCACGCTCGTGGCGCTGTCGGGCCCGAACCTGTCGCGGGAGATCAACGAAGGGAACCCAGCGCTGAGCGTCGCCGCGTCGGCGAGCGACGAGCGCGCCCGCGAGGCCCAGCGGTTGTTGAGCTCGCCCCTGTTCCGTGTATACCGCAATCCCGATATCGTGGGCGTGGAGCTGTGCGGCGCGCTGAAGAACGTGATCGCCATCGCCTCGGGGATGAGCGACGGGCTGGGGTACGGGGCCAACGCGCGCGCTGCGCTGATCACTCGGGGTCTCGCCGAGATGCGGCGGTTGGGGGTCGCGCTGGGCGCTCACCCACAGACCTTCGCCGGCATCGCCGGCATGGGCGACCTCGTGACCACCTGCACCAGCCGGCTGAGCCGGAACTACTCGACGGGCATGAGGCTGGCTCGAGGTGAAAGCCGCGAGCAGATCCAGAGCTCGATGCGAGCGGTCGCGGAGGGGATCTGGACGACGCAGGCGGAGGTGGAGCTTGCGGAGGAGATGGGTGTGGAGGTGCCGATCGCGCAGGCCGTGCACTCGGTGCTGTTCGGGGGGGTGGACGCCGGCGCGGCAGCCATGGCGCTGATGCAGCGCGCGCAGCGGGCGGAGTTCTGAGTGGGCCCGCTTCCACCGCCTGCGGTTGGAGCATGGAATATTAAGAGTCGATGAAGGAATCCGCAGGGGCTTGCTCGCATATGTAGGCTGACGGTGCGCGGCAGTCTCTATCCTTAGTGGGGAGGTGTCGTGATGGCCGACATGACGAAAACGGACCTCGTGGAGGCGATCGCGGAGGCGGCGGACCTGACCAAGGCGGACGCTGAGAGGGCGCTGGGGGCGTTCCTCGACACGGTCTCAAAGGCGCTAAGCCGGGGGAAGAGCGTGCAGATCACGGGCTTCGGCACCTTCGAACGCCGCACGAGGGCAGCGCGCAAGGCCCGCAATCCGCAGACCGGCGAGGAGATCGACCTGCCGGAAACGAGGGTGCCGGCCTTCCGGGCTGGAAAGTCGCTGAAGGATATGGTAAAATAGCACTGCGCAGCCGGCGTTGGCGCCGGCTGGCAACCGGTCGGGGCGTGGCGCAGTTTGGTAGCGCGTTTGACTGGGGGTCAAAAGGTCGCCGGTTCAAGTCCGGCCGCCCCGACCATCACAGGACCTCGTGCCCGGGACCGTGCTCGGCGTGGTCGCGTATGTGATTCGAGCCCGGCGCGGGCGGTCAGTACTTGGATCACAGCGCGCCGCTCCCTCGCAATCCGAGCTGGGGCGGCCGTTTCCGTACGAACTGGTGGGATTGCCAAGTGAATGCGCGCAAGGCGGATGACGATGTGGTCGGGACGACCTTCGAGCGCTACGAGCGCTACCTCAACCCCGGCATGGCTCAGATCGTCAAGTTCATGGGCTTCGAGACGGTCGAGGTTGGGTCCGAAGGCTGCTACGTACAGACCGCCGACGGAAAGCGCTACCTCGACTGCCTGGGCGGCCCCGGCGTCTTCAGCATGGGGCACAGCCCGCCGACCATCATCGAGGCCGTGCACAGGCAGCTTGAGCGCATGCCGCTCTCGAGCCACCTGCTGCTGAACCCGGTGACGGCGGAGCTGGCCGAGCGCATGGCCGAGGTGACGCCGGGCGATCTGCAGTACAGCTTCTTCTGCAACAGCGGCGCGGAGGCGGTCGAGGGGGCGCTCAAGGCCGCACGCGCGTACACGCGCAGGACAGAGATCGTCTCCACCGTCGGGGGGTTCCACGGCAAGACCTACGGCGCGTTGTCGGCCTCTGGCCGCGACGTCTACAGGGAGCCCTTCAAGCCTCTGCTGCCAGGGTTCACGCACGTGCCCTACGGGGACGCCGAGGCCCTGCGCGGGGCGGTGACCTCTGAGACGGCCGCCGTCATCCTCGAGCCGATCCAGGCCGAGGGCGGGGTGAGGGTCCCGCCGAGCGGGTACCTCACGGCGGCGCGGGAGGTCTGCGACGAAGCCGGGGCGCTGCTCATCCTCGACGAGGTGCAGACCGGGCTGGCCCGTACGGGCAGGATGTGGGGCTGCGATTGGGAGGGCGTGGTGCCCGACATCATGACCAGCGGCAAGGCGCTGGGGGGCGGCGTCATGCCCCTGGCGGCATTCACCGCCACGCCCGAGGTCTGGGGGATCTTCGAGGAGAACCCCTACGTGCACACCTCGACCTTCGGCGGCAACCCGCTGGCGTGCGCCGCCGCGCTGGCGGCGCTCGACGCCGTCGAGGAGCTGGGGCTGTGCGAGGCGGCGAACGAGCGCGGCAAGCAGCTCATCGACGGGCTGCGCCACGCGGCGGCTGATGACGGGGAGATGGTCGCCGAGATCCGGGGCCGCGGGCTGCTGATCGGCGCGGAGTTCACCGACCCGGACATCGCCGGCCTGGTCATCGCGACCCTCTCGGCCCACGACATCCTGGCGGCCTACACGCTGAACAACCCGAGCGTCATCCGGTTCGAGCCGCCCTTGATCATCACGGGCGATCAGGTCAACCAGGTGGTGGAGGCCTTCGCCAAGGCGCTGGCAAGCACTGCGGCAATGCTCACACAATAGCGCGGCAACCAGGGGGGCATGAGGGGGCGGGAGGAGCGGCGATGACCGATACGAAGCGACTCGCGGCACTGATCGTGGCACTTGGGCTGCTCGTCGCCGTGATGGCGGGGTGCCGGGGAGCGCCCGGCCCTGCTGAGGAGGCCGGGGTCATCGAGGCGCAGGAAGCGCCGGCCGAGCCGGTGTCCCAGCGCAAGGTGCTGGTGCTCTGCTATCACGCGATGTCGCCGGACGCCGAGGGCACGTTCGATGTTCCCACCGGTGACTTCGCCGAGCAGCTCAAGACGATCCACGAAGGGGGATACGAGAGCGTGCTTCCATCGCAGATCGCCGACTACCTCGAGGGAAGGGCCGACCTGCCCGAGAAGGCGGTCTGCTTCGGCTTCGACGACGGCCCCGAGAGCATCCTGACCGAGAGCAAGCCGCTGATGGACCAACACGGCTACACCGGCGCGGCGTTCCTGATCTCGGATTCGGTCGGTGGCACGGGGCAGCTCGACTGGGACCAGGTGCGCGAGCTGGAGGCCGCCGGCTGGGAGATCGGCTCGCACACCGTCAGCCACGCCAGGCCCACGAAGATCGACCGGGCCGAGTGCATGGAGGAGTTCCGGGGCTCGAAGGAGACCATCGCGGCGAACATCGACGGCGAGTGCGCGGCGCTGGCGTATCCCTATGGGCTCTACGACGCGTCCGTGATGGAGTGCGCCCGCGAGGCGGGCTACCGCATTGCATTCACCATCGATCGCGGGCCCGCGGACTGGAGCGACGACCCCATGCGAGTGCCGCGGCAGATGGTGGTCAACGGCAACTCACTCAGGACCCTCTCGACCTGGCTGGCCCAGGACAAGCTGCATCTGGAGCAGATCGACCCACCCATCGGCGAGCGCGTGAGCACCACCCCGACCATCACCGCGGCGCTGGCGGACGAGGATGTGACACCGGGGAGCGTCGAGATCAGCTGCGACGGCAATCCCGTCTCCTGCGACGCCGGCGCGGATGCGCGCACCATCACCTTCTCCCCGGAGCTGCGGGAGGGGGCGAATAACATCAGGCTCACCTACTACGGCAGCCCCCGCCGCGAAGTATCGTGGTTGGTCGTTGCGGAGCCGAACTGAGACTATGAGACCGGGACGCGACCGCCCGCCAGAGATCGCCGGGCAGCGGCTGCGAACCAGCAGCGTCTCTCCCGCCGGGCAGCGCCGTCGCGCCCAGGCGCGACAGCGGTCGATGTGCTGCTGCGCGAGCATGCTGGTGTTCTGCGTCCTGATCGTCGTGTTGGCCTTCCGCGGCTGGATCGGCCGGGCACTGGCCCGCGACCCCGACGGGCACACTCAGGCCGCGAAGGTGCAGTTCCCCATCGAGATCGAGGTCGCTCGCGACGCATTCTGGCGCTACGACCTCGTCCCCGTGACCGTTCGTGTCGTCGATGCCCGCGGTGAGCCGCGCTCGGATACCCCCCCCAGCGTCGTCGTTACGCACAAGGACGAGGTCGTTGACACGGTGGGGGCGTACGGCGAGAGCGTGAGGCTTACCTGGGACGAGCAGCAGAAGGCGTGGCGCGGCAACTGGCCCCCGCCGTGGAACCCCGAGCCGGGGCACTACCGGTTCAGGGCCACGGTCGCCATCGACCCGGCGGCGTGGTCGTGGGAGGAGGCGCGGATCGAGGACGAGGAGGGCGAGATCACGCCCGCGGGAGAGGCCTATGCCGAGGCGCTGGCCGCCTTCGAGATTCAGGCCCGACCACAGCCGAAGGTCGAGCCCGGAATGTGCGTTGCGACCTGGGAGTTCGACTTCAAGTCGCGCTTCAAGGGCCCGGACGATAGGACGGGTGACTGGACGAAGCTGTTCGAGTGGGTGGAGTACATCGGCGCGGATACGCTCTGGTTCCGTGCCGCCGTGACCGCTCCGCCCGATGAGGGCCTCTCCCTGGCGCAGCCCTTCAGGCCCGTTAACCTGGAGGCCGTGCCGCGGTTGGGCGCGGAGGCTCACCGCCGCGGGCTGAAGTTCGGCACGTGGGCGACCGCCTACGCGACGTACCCGCACACGGACGAGGGCAAGAACCCCGATTACCGGTACTCGATCGACATCTCTCGCAGCACCGGTCAGACGAGGGAAACGAACTACGTCTCGCTCTACGACGAGCGGCGGGTGGAGCACCTGGCTGACTTCTTCCGCCAGATGCAGGCGTGCGAGCACGTGGATATGGTGGGGCTGGACTACATGCGCACCGACCCGGGCTCGGGCGGCTACGAGCTGGTGGAGCGCTTCACCTCCGAGATGCCCGTTAAGCTTCCCGAGGCCTGGGAGAGCTGGAGCGAGCGCCGGCGCCAGCAGTACGTGGCGCTGAAGGTGGAGGAGGAGTACCAGAGCGACCCGAAGTTCTACGAATGCTGGAACTGGTGGCGGGCGCACATGGGCGCCGGGATCGTCCGCCGGATCATCGAGAAGAGCGGCGTCGAGAAGCCGACCTGGATCTTCGTGCTCTCCTGGTTGCATGGGATGCAGCACGGCCAGGACCCGCTGATGTTCACCGACTCGGGCGTCACCATGCTCGCGCCCATGCTCTACCAGGTGGATGATCGCCTCCACTACGACGAGATGGTCAAGCACTGGAACGAGTACGTCCGGGCGGGTCAGGTGAACCTGGCGGTCGGCGACCAGGTGGACTTCCACTGGCACCAGGAGACGAGGGATCCGCCGGCCCCGGCCGAGCTCTACGACCGCATAGTCACCGCCCACCGGCGGTACATCCAGGACGGCAGCACCCAGGGCGCGTTCTGGCACGACATCAACCGGGCGGCCGATCCACACAACCTCGGGCCGTACACCGGCCGCGAGTGGGCGCTGGCCGGCGCGGCGGCCTTCAGCACCGTGCGCGATACCTGGGGCGTCCTCCCCCTGCGGGCCACGCTCACCGCGCCCGACAGCGCCACCATTGCCAAGGCATTCGGCGTGAAGGTAAAGCTACAGAACCTCACGAACAGGCCCGTGAGTGGCGTGCGCCTGTCGCTGTGCGATACACAGCACATGGTCGGGCCCTATTTGACCGAGGCCGCGGAGGGCGAGCTCTTCGGTGAGCCGTTCGTGAAGGTGGGCACCGTCCGGGCCTCGGAGGCGGTCGAGGTGCCGCTGCAGGTGCGCATCACCCAGCCCGACGCGCGGCTGCTAAACGAGACGATGCTGGCCCTGCGCATCACCTGGGACGAGGGGAACTACGAGCCGCCGGTGCGCAACGACCTGCCGCGCACGATCGTGGTGATGAAGTACATCAGGGGCACCTAGTCCCAGCCAGTGCCGGCCACATAGCCGGGAGACGACAACGATGCGCGTATCGATCATCTCCGACGAGATCTCGTGTGACCCCGTGACGGCGGCCGAGCTGGCCGCGGAGTGGGGTATCCCCCACCTGGAGCTGCGCAGCTTCTACGCGGCCCGGGCGCCGCGAGGCATGACGGCCGCCGACATCCGGCTCGTCAGCCAGGCCGCGGCCGCTTTCGGCCTCGACGTGCCGTCGATCTCCCCGGGCCTGTTCAAGATCGGGCTTGAGGACCCGAAGATTGCCGAGCACCGTGGCGAGCTGAGAGTGCAGTGCCTGGAGATGGCCGAGACGCTCGGCGCCGAGGTGATGGTGGTCTTCCCGCACATGCGGCATGAGGAGGACCCCGACGACGCGTGGCCGGACGTGGTAGTGGAGGACCTGCGCGAGACCGCCGAGATGGCCGCGAAGTACGGGATCACCGTCGCGCTGGAGACCGAGAAGCCGTGCTACGGCGCCTCGGGCCAGTCGATGGCGAAGCTGCTGGACGAGATCGACCGGCCGAATTGCGGCGCGAACTGGGACCCGGCCAACCACTACGCGTACACCGGCGAGGACTTCCGAGGGGGCTATGAGGCGCTCGGCGAGCGCATCGTTCACGTACACGTGAAGGACCACGCGGGCGAGGGCGAGGGGAGGCCGCGCGTCGTGGCGCCGGGCGAGGGCGAGGTGGACTGGCCCGGACAGGTGCGGGCACTCATCGAGGACGGCTACGAAGGTCTGATGGTCATCGAGACGCACTTCACGCCGAAGGTCGCCGCCAGCCGCGCGTGCTCCCGGGCGCTGCTCGGGATGCTGCGCGACGCGGGCGAGGCCATCGAATGAACCTGCGCAGACTGCTCGGGGTGGATGCCCGGAGCGAGACGATCGGGGAGAAGCCGACGCCGGTCGGGCAGGATGCCTTCAGCGAGGTTGCGCCTTACTACGACGAGCTGATGGCTGCGGTGCCCTACCGGGGGTGGGTGGACTACGTCGAGGCGATCCTGCGCCGGCTCGGCGCCGCGCCCCGCGACGTGCTGGACCTGTGCTGCGGCACGGGACAGGTCGGGGCCGAGCTGCTGCGCCGCGGCTACAACGCCATCGGAGTGGACCTCTCGGAGGGCATGGTGCGAGGCTGCGCGAGGCGGCGTCCGGGACTGCCGGCCGCGGTCATGGACGCCACGAATCTGGGGTTGCGTGCCGCGAGCCTCGACCTCGCGGTCTCGCTCTATGACAGCCTGAACTACATCGTCGATCCCGCGGGCCTGCGCTCGTGCTTCCAGGGCGTGGCGCACGCGCTGCGCCCGGGCGGGCTGCTGATCTTCGACCTCAACACCGCACGGGCCCTGCGCATCGGGCTGTTTACCCAGACCAATGCGGGGACGACCGAGCCGCTCTTCTACCGCTGGGAGTCGCACTGGGACGAGGAACGCAGGCTCTGTCGCGTGGACATGTACTTCCGGTGGCGAGGCCCGGGCGAGAAGGCGGAGTTCACCGAGAGGCACTACGAACGCGCCTACGAGGAGGACGAGGTGCGGGAGATGCTCGCCGGGGCGGGGATGGAGACGCTTCACGTCTACGATGCCTATGCCTTCCGCCGGCCGGGCAGCTTCAGCAACCGGGTCTACTACGTGGCGCGCAAGCTGAAGGTGGAATGAGACATGTCTGCTTCTGCCGCCGTGAGACTCGGCGCGCCCCTTCTGCTCGGAGCGCTGGTCGCCACATCGGGCTGCGGAGGCAAGGCGTCGATAGCAGGCAGCAGCCCCAAGGCGACCGCCGAGGCCTTCGTCGAGCAGATGAAGGCCGGCAACTACGACGTGGTTGCCGCGGGCTTCGAGTACGAGACCTACGCGCGGGCCAACAACGAGAACTGGGACAGCATCCCGGCCGGCCAGCGCGACCTGATCATCTCGAAGCTCCAGGAGAGGAAGGCAGCGGAGTTGCAGGCCCTGTCGGGGATGATGACCGGCGAGGTCACGGTCGGGGAGGCGCGGGCCGAGGACGACGCGCAGGTCGTGCCGATCACCGTGGGCGCCAGCACGCTCGACCTGCACATGGTCAGCGTTGAGGGCAACTGGCACATCCGGCAGATGGTCGAGCGCGCGCGGGGGTAGTTTCAGGCGCCGGGCGTGCGCCGCATGAGGGCCGAAGGCCGCGGGCATAGGGAGGGTCTTGCATGTCCATCGACGGTCTGCGCAGGGAGTTCGTTGACCCGGGGAACGAGTTCCGCTTCGCCCCGTTCTGGTTCATCAACCACGAGCTGACCGAGGAGGAGACGCGCTGGCAGGTGCGGGAGATGTGCCGCCAGGGCGTGGGCGGCTTCATCTACCACCCCCGCCACGGACTCATCACCGAGTACCTGTCCGACGAGTTCCTCGACAACTGCGCCGCCGCCATCGACGAGGCCCGGAAGCTGGGCATGACGGCCTACCTCTACGACGAGAACAACTGGCCATCCGGCCCGGCCGACGCCATGGTCTTCGAGGGGCACCCCGAGTACCGCATGTCCGGCGCGCGGGTCTCCGACCGCTTCGACCTGGATCCGCGCGGCCCGGGCGGGCGGGAGCTTGCCATCGACGACGAGCTGATTGCGGTCATCGGCGTGCCCCTGGAGGGCGGCAGGCCCGCCGGCTTCCCCGAGAGCGCCGTGAACCTCGCCGAGGCCGTGACGGACGGGGTCCTCACCTGGACCCCCAGCCGCAGCGAGGGCGAGTGGCGCGTCTACGTCATCTCCCGGCGCTGGCTGGTGGGCACCTTCTTCGGGTCCTACCTGGATACGCTCAATGCGGACGCGGTGCGCCGCTTCATCGAGCTGACGCATGAGAGGTACCGCGAGCGTTTCGAGGAGCACTTCGGCGCCACCGTTCAGGGGATCTTCACCGACGAGCCGAACATGAACTTCAACCCGGACGACTGCGTGCCGTGGACGGCGACGCTGCCGGCAGAGTTCGAGTGGCGCAAGCACTACGACCTGCTCACGGCCCTGCCGGCGATGTTCGAGGAGATGGGGCCGGAGACGGCGCGCGTCCGCTGCGACTTCTGGGATGTCGCCACCGACGTCTACGCCAACGCCTACTTCCGCCAGATCTACGAGTGGTGCGACGCGGTGCGGCTCAACCTGATGGGGCACGTCAACTGCGAGGGCGAGATGGTCAATCACGCCCGCCAGCAGGGCGACTTCTTCCGCGGCGCGCGGTACATGCACTGGGGCGGTTGCGACTACCTGCGCGAGAACACCTGGCCGATCGGCAACGAGGTCTACAACGTGCTGGCGGCCGGCAAGTTCGCTTCCTCCGCCGCCCACCTGCTGGGCAAGCGCATCGTGGGCAGCGAGTGCTTCGGCCTGGCCAGCCAGTGGGCGATCGACCTGCGCAACCTCAAGTGGATGAGCGACTTCCAGTTCGTGCTCGGCATCAACCAGCTCGAGCCCCACGCCTTCTACTACTCGATCCAGGGCTTCCGCAAGTGGGAGTGCCCGCCCGGCGAGTTCTACCAGAGCCCCTTCTGGCCCTGGTACGACACGCTCGCCGACTACGTGGGGCGGGTGTCGGCGGTGCTGCGCGACGGCAGGCACATCGCGGACGCGGCGCACTTCTACCCCGTCAAGTCTTTCTGGGCCGAGATGGACCCGGGCGACAACGACAGGGCCGAGGAGCTGCGGCGCAGCTTCAACCGGTGCGGGCGGCTGCTCATGCAGATCAACGCGGACTTCGACTACGTCTCGGAGGAGATGCTGCAGCGCGCGGACTTCGACGGCGGGGAGATCGCCGTGAAGCCGCCCGACTCCGACGAAGTCGCCGAGCGCTTCCGGGTGCTGGTCATGCCCGCCTGCACCACCATCTCGCGCGACACCGCCGACGCCCTGCGACGCTTCGTGGACGCGGGCGGGCGGATCATCGCCCTGGGCGAGCTGCCGAGTAAGTCAGTCGAGCAGGGCGAGGACGAGCACATCCGGGAGACGTTGGAAGGCATCTTCGGCGAGGAGTACGAGCTGTCGATGTCGGTCGCGGCGGCCGACGCGCCGGTGGTGGGCGGGGAGCTGGCGCCGGGCTGGCGGGGCGGCGCGCTGATCGGATACCCATTCGAGGGCGAGGACGAGGAGGTCATCGGCCACTTCGCGCAGGCCTTCGAGGCCGCCGTTGATCCCGATGTCCGGGTGCGCGACCCCGAGGGCCGCCTCATCCCCGACGTGGTCCACTACCACTACGAGCGGGAGGGCCGGCACTTCTTCCTGCTGCAGAACACCTCGCGCGAGACGCGCTATGAGCTGACCGCCGTCCTGCGCATGGCCGGGGAGGTGGAGATCTGGAACCCCGAGGACGGCTCCATCGAGCCCGCGATGGTCGCGCGTGGCGAGCCGGGGCATCTGCACGTGCCGCTGGCGGTCGAGCCCACCGGCTCGGTGCTGCTGTGCGTGCATCCCGAGGCCCAATGTCCATCCACGCCGGTGATCGCCGCCGACCTGCCGGTGGTGGCCGTCGCGGGCGATCATGTGATCGGGCTTGCGAGCGAGAGCGGCCGGCACTCGGTCACGGTCGGATCCCATGAGGGCGAGCCGCGCGTCATCGAGGCATCGGTGCCACGAATGCCCTACGTGGTCGAGCTGGACGACGAGTGGGAGTTCGCGACCGAGAGCCCCAACGCGCTGCCGCTCTCACAGTGGGACTACGAGATGAGCTCCTGGGTGGCCGACACCGACCGGGACGTAGCCGAGCACATCTACCGGGCGCGTTTCCACTCCGAGATAGTGCCCGACGACGCCCACCTGCTGCTGGACGGCCTCGCCGTGGAGAAGGTCTGGGAGCGCAGCACGATCGTCGGCTTCGAGCTGCTGGTCAACGGCGACACAGTGGCGCGCAGCGTGGGCGCCCGAGGAGAGACCGGCATAGAGGGCATGGAGCCCGGCGAGTACCTCGACCACTACATCTACGAGGCGGACATCGACGGGCTGATCATCGAGGGCCCCAACGTCATCGAGGTCCGCACGCGCGGGCAGCTCTACGAGACGCCGAGTCTCGCACACCCGCTCATCATCGTGGGGCGCTTCGCCGTTGGGAAGAATGACGGAGGGCCCGCGCTGCTGGCCGAGCCCGGCGTCATCGACGGCTCCGGCTGGGAGAGGCAGGGCTACCCCTACTTCTCGGGCATCGGGGTCTATCGCCAGCGGGTCAGGCTGACACAGGCGCAGCGCAACTGCCGGCTCTTCCTCGAGATGGACCGGCCCGGCGACCTGTTCGAGGTCAGTGTGAACGGCCGGGCATGCGGCGTGCGCGCGTGGGAGCCGTGGGCGCTTGAGATCACCCGGGCGGTCCGCGGGCCGACCAACGAGATCGAGGTCAGGGTCGCCAACTCGCTGCAGAACCTGCTCGTCCGGCAGCCGAGGCAGTCCGGCATCTTGGGAGGCGCGCGCATCGTCCCGCGCAAGGAGCTGCGGTTCAGCCTATAGCGGCCAGCGGCCCGCACGCGGCAGGTCGGCCCACGGCTGAGCGCAGCTCTTCAGGCAAGATTCCTCGAATGGGGAGGAGGAGGCCTGCGCCACGTGTCGAAAGCAGACGATATGTGTCAAGTTCGAGCGCGCAACGGAGGTGCTGACGATGCGGAGAGGCTTCACTCTGATCGAGCTGCTGGTCGTGATCGCGATCATCGCGATCCTGGCCGCCATCCTGTTCCCGGTCTTCGCGAAGGCCCGTGAGAAGGCCCGGACCTCGAGCTGCCAGAGCAACATGAAGCAGATGGCGCTGGCGATGATCATGTACGCCCAGGACTACGATGAGGTGTTCACGGCCAGGTACAACGGCGCCGCCTGGCTACCCTTTCCCCTGGTACCCGAGCACCCGGAGTGGAACTACTACTCCAAGTACGGGTACTGCAACTCCTGGCCCAGCTACATCTACCCGTACATAAAGAACATCCAGGTCTACCGCTGCCCCAGCACAAGCTACAACTGCTACGGAGTCGCCTACGGTCTGCCGGCCAACGGCATCAACGAGGCCAAGACCGGCATGACCAGCATCTTCGGGCGTCCGACCATGTCCTCAATCAAGCGCCCCGCTGAGATCATGATGATCGGCGAGAAGGGAGGCGGCGGTGGCCCACAGTACATCCTCAGTGCCCAGTACTACGCCGGCCGTATGGACCACAACGACGGCTCCAACATCGCGTTCTTCGACGGCCACGTGAAGTGGCTCAAGTACGAGGCGGGGCCCATCGGCTACGGCTGGCCCGCGCCCGATCGGCCGCCACCGCACACCTACAGCATCCACCCGCCGCCACAGGTCCTCTACAACCCCACCGGCAAGAAGTCGTGGTGACGCGCCGCAGGGGAGCAATCACACCGGAGCCCCCGGAGCGCGGCCGTACGTCGCTGTGAGGGACCCGGCCGACACACCAGATCTCGACCGCTCATGCACGTGACCCGGCGCTGCCGCCGGGTCACGTGCATGTAGCGGCGACACGTCTAGCCGCACGCATCGTCCCGCGCAAGGAGCTGCGCTTCGGCCTGTAGCGGCCGGTGGCCCGGACGCGGCAGGCCGGGTCATGGCTGAGCGCACTTGTTCGCGCAATATTCTTCAAATAGGAAGGAGGAGGTCTTCGCCACATGTCGAAGGGAGACGGTGATGTGTCAAGTTCGAGTGCGCAGCGGAGGTGCTGACGATGCGGAGAGGCTTCACTCTGATCGAGCTGCTGGTCGTGATAGCCATCATCGCGATCCTGGCCGCCATCCTCTTCCCGGTCTTCGCCAAGGCCCGCGAGAAGGCGCGACAGACGAGCTGTCTCAACAATATGAAGGAACTGGCGCTGGCGATGCTGATGTACGCTCAGGACTACGACGAGATGTTCTGCGCAAAGGGCAATAGCCCGACATGGCTCAGTGACCCGCTGGTCCCCGAGCATCCAGACTGGAACTGGAGCTCGAGTCATGGTTACTGCAACTCCTGGCCTTCGTTCATCTACCCCTACGTGAGGAACATCCAGATCTACCGCTGTCCCAGCACGACGTACAACTGCTATGGCGTCGCCTACGGCCTCCCGA
>JALGUJ010000182.1 GCA_029820945.1 Candidatus Zipacnadia bacterium
AGGGCCCCCCCGGCGAGCAGGGACCCGCCGGACCCCAGGGCGAGCCCGGGCCGCAGGGGCCGCCCGGCGAGGGCGGAGGGGCGGGAGCTGGCGCGCGCGACTGGGCGGATCGATATGCCGCCAACTGGCCGCGCTTCCGGGGGCCGCACGGGGACGGCGTGGTGGCCGGGGGCGACTACCCGGTGAGTTGGGATAGCAAGAGCGGCGAGAACATCGCCTGGAAGACGCGACTGCAGCTTCCGGGCAAGAGCTCGCCGATCGTCTGGGAGGACCGCGTCTTCATCTCCGCAGCCGACGAGGAGACCCGGCACGTCTTCGCCTACGACGCCAGGTCGGGGAAGCTCCTGTGGAGCAGGCAGGTAGTCAGCGACCTGAGCGTGGACGAGGACGCCCCGGACGTAGACCCGGAGACCGGCTACGCGGCCCCAACCATGGCGACCGATGGCGAGCGCGTGTTCGCGGCCTTCGCCAACGGCGACGTCGCCGCCTTCGACCTCGAGGGCAATGAGCTGTGGGTGCGCGCCATGGGCCCGCTCGAGAACATGTACGGCTACGCCTCCTCGCTGACCGTCCACCGGGACAGGCTCATCGTGCAGCTCGACCAGGGCACTGCCGAGGACGACCTCTCCCGGCTGGTGGCGCTGGACGTGCGCGATCGCAAGCGCGTCTGGGAGACGCCGCGGCCATTGCCCAACTCCTGGACCTCGCCCATCATCATCGAGCACGAGGGCCGCGAGCAGATCATCACGGCCGCGAACCCGTGGGTGATCGCCTACGACCCCGAGGACGGCGAGGAGCTGTGGCGGGCCGACGTGCTCATGGGCGACGTCGGGCCCTCGCCGGTCTACACCGGCGGGGTGGTCATCGCATGCACGGACGGCAGTGACCTCGTCGCCATCAGGCCCGACGGGGAGGGCGACGTCACCGAGACCCACGTGGTCTGGACGGCGGCCGGTGCGATGCCCGATGCCGCGACACCGGTCGGCGACGGCACGTATCTGTACCTGGTGACCAGCTACGGCCTCCTGAGCTGCTACGCCCTCGAGGACGGCGAGTTGGTCTGGGAGCATCAGTTCGAGGACGAGGGGACGCTCTACGCCTCACCCAGCGTGGTCGGCGACAGGCTCTACGTCCTCAGCGGCGACGGCACCATGCACATCTGCGCCACGGGCAGCGTGTTCGAGAATATCGCCACCGCAAGGCTCTACGAGAAGACCCACGCCACGCCGGCCTTCGTGGACGGCGCCATCTACATCCGCGGGGAGGAGCACCTGTACCGCATCGGCGGGCCCGCGCGCCCCGACGAGGGCGGTGGCCTGCAGAGCGAGGGGCTCCAGCCGGTCGAGCCCGAGGAGGGCGCAACCGGCGAGGAGATGGGCGGCGAGCCCGCCGGGCAGGAGAGTGAGGCGGCGCCCACCGGCGAGGCGGGTGTGCGGGGGGAGGCGACCGAACAGAAGGAATGGGGCTTCTGAAGACCGGCGCGACCGGCGCTGACTCCGTTGACCTTTCCTACGTTGACCGCGTAGTCGAGAGGACCGGGCGGGACCGCGAGGCGGTTATCCCCATCCTGCAGGCTCTCCAGGAGCACTACCGCTACCTCCCGGCCGAGGCGCTGCGGCGCGTCTGCGAGCTGACGGACATCACCCCCGCGGAAGTAACCGGCGTCGCCACCTTCTACACCCAGTTCCGCCACCGGCCGGTGGGCGAGCACCTCATCCGCGTCTGCCACGGCACGGCGTGCCACGTCAAGGGCGCGGAGCAGGTCACCGAGGCCATCTACCGCCTCCTGGACATCCCCGAGGATGAGGACACCGATCGCGACGGGCTCTTCACCATCGAGCGTGTTGCGTGCCTGGGCTGCTGCACCCTCGCGCCGGTCATTCAGATCGACGGCGTCACCTACGGCCACCTGAGCAGCGACAACGTGGCCGACGCGGTGAAGGACTTCCTGGAGCTGGACCGCCGCGGCCTGCTCACGCCGGCGCCGAAGGGCGCGGAGGGCGGTGCTGATGGGCTGGCGGAGATCCGCATCGGCATCGGCTCGTGCTGCATCGCGGGGGGCAGCATGGACGTGCGCCGGGCGCTGGAGGGTGCGGTCAACGAGCTGGCGGCCCCGGCGGTGGTCAAGCCGGTCGGCTGCGTCGGGATGTGTCATCGCACACCGCTCGTGGAGGTGGTTGTGCCGGGCGAGGAGCCGGCGTTGTACGCGAAGGTGCGCCCCCGGGACGCGGAGGGCATCGTCCGGCGGCACTTCGAGCCGCACGGGCTGCGCAGAGTCCGCGCCGCGGTCTCCTCCGCGCTGGATCACCTGCTCGACGACCGTTCATGGCGGCCGGTGACTCGCTACGCCCTTGACGTGCGCGATGCCCCGGTCTGCAGCTTCCTGGGGCGCCAGGTACATATCGCCACCGAGTACGGCGGCTGCCTGGACCCCTTCGACATCGACGAGTACCTCGACGGCGGCGGCTTCGAGGCCCTGCGCACCTGCCTGATGGAGATGACACCGGAGCAGGTGATCGACGAGGTCAAGCGCTCGGGGCTGCGCGGGCGGGGCGGCGCCGGCTTCCCCACAGGCCTGAAGTGGGAGCTGGTGCGCCGGGAGGAGGGCGAGCCGAAGTACATCATCTGCAACGGCGACGAGGGCGACCCCGGCGCCTTCATGGACCGCATGATCCTCGAGTCCTACCCGTTCCGGGTGCTCGAGGGGATGATCATCGGCGCCTACGCGGCAGGCTGCCAC
Source organism: Candidatus Zipacnadia bacterium (assembly GCA_029820945.1). Classification (GTDB taxonomy): domain Bacteria; phylum Armatimonadota; class Zipacnadia; order Zipacnadales; family UBA5352; genus JALGUJ01. The sequence continues at coordinate 2,741 of JALGUJ010000182.1, forward strand.
GAGGGCGTGCTCTACATCCGCGCCGAGTACCCGCTCGCGGTCCAGCGCGTGTGGAACGCCATCCGCAGGTGCGAGGAGCGCGGCCTGCTGGGCGAGGACATCCTGGGCAGCGGCTTCGACCTGCGCCTGGGCATCCGCGAGGGCGCGGGGGCCTTCGTCTGCGGTGAGGAGAGCGCGCTGCTGGCCTCGGTGGAGGGCAGGCGCGGCAACCCGCGGCTGCGCCCCCCCTACCCCTCGGAGCAGGGCCTGTGGGGCCGCCCAACGCTCATCAACAACGTCGAGACCTGGGTGGTCGTGCCCTGGATCATCCGCGAGGGCGCGGAGCAGTTCGCCGCGCTCGGCACGGAGCGCAGCAAGGGCACGAAGGTCTTCGCTCTGGCGGGCAAGGTCAAGCGCGGCGGCCTGATCGAGGTCCCCATGGGCATCACCATCGGCGAGATCGTGGAGGAGATCGGCGGCGGCGTGGCCGAGGGCCGGGAGTTCAAGGCGGTGCAGATCGGCGGGCCCTCCGGCGGCTGCATCCCGGCCGAGCTGGCCGACACGCCCGTGGACTACGAGGCGCTGACTGGGGTCGGCGCCATCATGGGGTCGGGCGGGCTCGTCGTCCTCGACGACAGCGACTGCATGGTGGACGTGGCGCACTACTTCCTGGAGTTCACCCAGCGCGAGTCGTGCGGCAAGTGCACCCCCTGCCGCATCGGCACCCGCCGGATGCTGGAGATCCTCGACCGCATCTCCACCGGTGAGGGCGAGGAGGGCGACCTGGCGCGGCTCGAGGAGCTGGCGCTCATGGTCAAGCGCTCGAGCCTCTGCGGCCTGGGCCAGACGGCGCCGAACCCGGTGCTCTCGACGCTGCGGTACTTCCGCGACGAGTATCAGGCGCACATCGAGGGGCGCTGCCCGGCGGGCAAGTGCCGTGCGCTCATCCGCTACGAGATCACCGACGAGTGCATCGGCTGCACGAAGTGCGCCCAGGCCTGCCCCGCCGACGCCATAGAGATGCGACCGCTGCAGGTCCATGAGATCGACCAGGAGCGCTGCATCCGCTGCGGGACATGCGCGAGCGTCTGCCCCGTGGACGCGGTGGAGGTGACGTAGGACGGCGGGGCAACGGCGGCTCGGGAGCCGCCCGTCGCTCCGAACGACACACGGCTCGGGGCGGCTGAAGCCCCACCGCTCCAAAGGGCACGGCACTGCACGGGCCTGGAGGCCCGTGCCGCGGACCGGCCGAATCCATTATGGAGGGCCGGCGTGCCTACCCCGACCGTCGCCGGCCTTCACATACCATGCCTGAGATCACCATCGATGGGCAATCGGTCACCGTCCCGGAGGGGACGACCATCCTCGAGGCCGCGCGCCAGGCCGGCATCGAGATCCCCACGCTCTGCTACCGCGAGGGCCTCGAGCCGCAGACCTCGTGCATGGTCTGCGTGGTGCGCGTGGACGGCGCGGATCGGCTCGTCCCGTCGTGTGCCACCGTAGTCCGCGAGGGCATGGTCGTAGAGAGCGCGACCGAGGAGGTGCACGCGGCCCGGCGCATGGCGCTGGAGCTGCTGCTCTCCGAGCACAGGGGCGACTGCCATGCCCCGTGCCAGCTCGCGTGCCCGGCGGGGATGGACATCCCCCGCATGATCCGCCGCATCGTGGCCGGGGACACGCGCGGCGCCGCCGAGGTCGTGTGGGAGCACATCCCGCTGCCGGCGGTGCTGGGGCGCGTCTGCCCCGCCCCCTGCGAGCGGGCCTGCCGCCGCGGCGATCACGACCAGCCGGTCGCCATCCGCCTGCTGAAGGCATGGGTCGGCGACAGGCAGCTCGCGGCGGACGAGCCCTTCCAGCCTCACGCGCGGCCGTCCAGCGGCAGCACCGTGGCGGTGGTCGGGGCGGGGCCGGCCGGGCTGACGGCGGCGCACTACCTGCGCCTCCGGGGGCATGCGGTGACGCTCATCGAGGAGCGCGATGCCCCCGGCGGCGGCCTGCGGGAGGTCGAGGCGGAGAGGCTGCCGCGCGAGGTGCTGGAGCGAGAGGTGGCCGCAGTCCTGCCTCCTCGCGACATGCTCTACCATGGCGTCCGCGTCGGCCGCGATGTGCCGCTGGATGAGCTGCGAAATGACTTCGACGCGGTGCTGCTGGCCGTGGGCGAGGTCGATGGGGCGACCGCGGAGGAGCTCGGTGTCCCCTTCGGGCGGCGCGGCCTGGCGGCCGATCGGGGGACCTACGAGAGCCCGCTCGGGGGGGTCTTCGTGGCGGGCTCCGCGCGCAGCCCCTCGAGGCCGGCGGTGCGCGCCGTCGCGGAGGGCCGCGAAGCCGCTGAGGCCATCGACCAGTACCTGCGCGGCGGGCCGGTCGTGCCGGCCGGGCGACCGTTCAACGTGAGCATGGGCCGGCTGGACGCGGATGAGATCGCCCGGATGGCCGAGGAGGCCAGCGACCGGCCGCGAATCTCCCCATCGGGCGGCGAGCCGGCCGGCTTCAACGACGAGGAGGCCACGCGCGAGGGCCTGCGCTGCATGCACTGCGACTGCCGGGCCCTGGAGAGCTGCCGCCTGAAGCGGGCGGCGGAGCAGTACGGCGCCGATGTGCGCGCGTTCGCGGGCGAGCGCCGGCCCTTCCGCCGCGAGGCCACGCACCCGGCGGTGCTCTACGAGCCCGGCAAGTGCATCGCCTGCGGCTTGTGCGTGCAGATCGCGGAGCGCTACCGCGAGGAGCTCGGCCTGACCTTCATCGGCCGCGGCTTCGACGTGCGGCCGGCCGTGCCGTTCGGCGGGTCGCTGGCCGAGGGCCTGCGCCGCGCGGCGGTGGAGTGCGCGGAGGCATGCCCCACCGGCGCGCTCGTGCTGCGCGAGGAGGTGGCACCCGGTGGCGATGATGACTGACAGCGGGCGCACGCTGACGGTCCAGGACGTCGTGAAGCAGTACGATACGCCCGCCGGGCCGAACCGGGTACTGGACGGGCTGTCGCTGATCGCCAAGCCGGGCGAGACCGTGGCCATCCTCGGGCCCTCGGGCTCGGGCAAGAGCACGCTGCTGAACATCATCGGCTCGCTCGACCGGCCCACCTCCGGTACAGTGACTCTCGGGCCGATCCCCGTGACCGAGCTTGAGGGCGAGGAGCTGGCGGCCTACCGCTCCCGCGAGGTCGGGTTCATCTTCCAGGACCACCACCTGCTTCCCCAGCTCACCGCGGTGGAGAACGTGCTCCTCCCCACGCTGGCCGCCGGCGCGGGTGACGGCGCGGAGGAGCGGGCGCGGGAGCTGCTCGAGCGCGTGGGCGTGTCCGCGCGTGCGGAGGCCTTCCCGGCGCGGCTGTCGGGCGGCGAGCGCCAGCGCGTGGCCGCC
>JALGUJ010000183.1 GCA_029820945.1 Candidatus Zipacnadia bacterium
GCGCCTCATCGGGCACCAGGTGCACCGGCCGAATGAGCATCGGGGGCGCGGCGTGCGCGTGGAACTCGAGGACGATGTCCGGGCGATGGTCGGCCATGAAGCCCATCACCGCGCGAATCTCGGGGCTGCGGAGGTTCTCCGGGTCGCTCTCGCGGTTCACGTGCTGGCCGGCGTCATTGAAGAGCCCGCCGAGTATCATCATCTGCTCCGGGTCGCAGTCCTCGTCGGCATGCTCGTGGCGCACGCCCTCCAGAGTCATCCCGGCGTCGTAGTGGAGGATGTCCTGGCGCGAGAGGCCGACGAAGGAGTTCGGCATCCGCGCGCGGGCGTCGGGGTTGAGCACCGGCACGATGACGTAGCTCAGGTCATCGACGATCGCCGGCCATGTGCTGCCCTTCAGATCGCGGCCGTAGCCGAGCACGGAGATGACGTTGAAGCAGGTAGCGGGGCCCTGCGGCTCGTGGCCGTGCATGCCGCCGACGAGGCCCAGCGTCGGCGCGCCCGAGCGGCCGCGGTAGGTCACCCCGTGGATGGCGCGACCCCCGGCGGAGGTGCCGATGTGCTCCACCTGACAGTGGGGGCGAAGCGAGAGGATCTCATCGAAGCGGTCGAAGGTCGCGGGCCAGAACTCCGGCGTCGAGATGCGGGGCGGCAGTCGCCGCACCGACATGCGGTCCATCATCGCCATCAGCCTCCGGCAAGTAGCGGTCTCGGGCCTGTCTCAGCCACGCTACGATTCGCGACACGGCACGGCGGTCCAAGGAAGAGGGAATGCGGCGCTGTCAGTCCTGGACCAGTCGGATCTCGTCCGAGGTGACGGTTGACCTGTCGATGGTGAACTCCGCGTCCGGTGGGATGGGAGCGTGCGGGCCTCCCTTCACGTACACCGGCGGCTCCTCCTCAAGCGTGATGCCCTGCGCCACGAGTTTCGCGCGCAGAGCCTGCGGGTCCAGCTCGCGCGGCGTGACCTCCTGCTCGACCGCCAGCGCCGCCGCGGTCCCCGCCGCCTGGCCCATGGTCATGCAGGTGAGGATGAGCCTCGCGCCCGACTGGGCCTCGAAGGTCGCGGAGAGGCAGCGTCCCGCGACGAGCAGGTTCTCCACCTCAAGCGGCAGCAGGCAGCGGTAGGGGATCTCGTAGTACTGCCCCGGCTTGACGTAGGCATCGTAGCCGCCGGTCTCCTCGTTGGGCACACAGAAGGCGTCCTCGCAGGGCTCGTCAAGATGGACGTGCTTGATGTGAGGCAGGTCCGTGGGATTGTGTATGTCGAAGCCGTGGGTCTCTCTGGCGATCGCGTCCGGGAACTTCCTGGCGCACGCGACGTCCTCCCCGGTCAGCACGTACTCGCCGATGATCCGGCGGGAGTCGCGCACGCCCAGAAGCGGGCCGCTGTCGATCAGCCAGCAGTCCTCGAAGCCGGGCACGTACCGGTGGTAGAACTCCACCATCTCCTTGATCTGCTGCCGCTGCTCGAAGGCCGTCGCGGTCAGGTCCTCGGCGTCGGTGGTCCGGCAGTGCCGCCGGTGTGCGGTGCAGACGTAGACCTCGCCATGCTCGGGGTCCCTGCCCGGCAACTGGCCGATGTACCCCGTCTCCACAAGCTTCGACAGGACGCCCTCCTCCACCGCCCTGTGCGCGACCGTCTGCATGAATGCGTGCGTCTGCCTGACCGCCTCGTGGAAGCGCGGCAGGTTGACGTTCCCCAGCCTGAAGTCGAGCGAGACGGCCTGGTTGTAGCCCCCGGCCTGGTCCCAGCCCGTCTCAAACGGCGCTCCCGCGTACGCCGCCACGTCGCCGTCCCCCGAGCAGTCAACGACGGTCTTCGCCATGACCGCCTGCGTGCCGGACTTGTTGTGCACGATGACGCCCTCGATGGCCCCGTCCTCGACGATGCCGTCCACCACCGTGGTGCCGTAGAGGATCTTCGCTCCGGCCTCCCGCACCATCTCTTCCATCACGCGCTTGGACTTCTCGGGGTCACATCTGCGGTTCTCCACGGCCTGCTCCGACTCCAGCCTCTCCAACAGCTCCCGGCCGGTTCCCTCGGGGTACCCGGCGACGTAGTCCACCAGCCCCAGCGTCACCAGCCCGCCCAGCGCCCACTGCTGCTCCACAAGCAGCGTATCCATGCCATTGCGCGCCGCACACACGGCCGCGCCGACACCCGCCGCGCCTCCACCGGCAACAAGCACGTCAACGCTCCCTGCCACGGGGACCTGCTTCGTCCACTGCACCAAGTCGTTACTGGCCCGCTGCATGGTCGGTCTCCTTCCCGTCGTGACTCTTCGCTCGCACATCGCCGGGACCGCGCTTGGTGGTGTGCCATACGCACGTGGCGGCGGTCACCCCGCCCCAAGCGGCGGCCTGGGGCCTGCCTCGAACACCTCCGGATTCACGACGAAGCGCGGCCGGCGGCCGGAGAGCGCCGCCAGGACGTTGTCGCACACCACGGCATTCACGCGCGCGGCGCTCTCGGCGGTCATCGAGGAGTTGTGCGGCGCGATGATCGTGTTCGGCGCCTGCAGGATCGGGTCATCGGCCGCGGGCGGCTCGTCCTCGAGCGTATCCAGCGCGGCGCCGGCGATCCAGCCCTCGCGCAGCGCCCGCGCCAGCACCGCCTGATCGACCAGCCCGCCGCGCCCGCAGTTGATCAGCATCGCCGATGGCTTCATGGCGCGCAGCTCGTCCTCGCCGATCATCCCACGCGTCTCATCCGTCAGGTTCGCATGCAGCGTGACGACGTCCCCCTCCGCCACCAGCTCCTCGAGGGACACGAGATCGGCACCGAGCCGGCCGGCGTGGAAGGGCGGCACGTAGGGATCGTGAGCGAGCACGCGCATGGAGAAGCCCTGCGCGCGCCGCGCCACGGCCTGTCCGATCGACCCGAGCCCGACGATCCCGAGGGTCTTGCGCCACAGCTCGGTGCCCTCCACGTGCCGCCACTCGAGAGAGCGGGCCACCTGCATCTGCTCCGGCAGCCGCCGCGCCAGCGCGAGCATCAGGCAGAAGGTCTGATCGGCGACGGACTCGGTCACCGCGCCCGGGGTGTTGGCGATCATGACGCCCGCGCGCGTGGCATCGGCCAGGTTGATGTTGTCGTAGCCGACGCCCCAGCGGGCCACGACGCGCAGCTCCGGGCACGCGGCGAAGACGCGCTCGTCGTAGCGCTCGACGCCACCGACCACGGCCGCGCCGCCCCCCAGCAGCTCGATCAGCTCGTCGGTCGTCACAACGTGGTCCACGGGCCCATGCGCGACCTCGAGCCCGGCCTGCCGCAGCGGCTCACCGGCCTGTGGCTCGTGCCGCACAAAGGGCGCCGCCAGCACTATCACGGAACCGGTCACTCGTAGACCCCCTCGCACACCGATGGATGCCGGCGCATCTCCGCCAGCGCCTCGCGGCTGCCGCGCACGAAGAGCGAGACCTCGGAGGCGAAGCACAGGAAACGGCAGCCGCGGTCGAGGTACTGCATGGACATCTCCACGTCGAAGCAGTGCATGCCGGGCGCGACGTTGGCCGCCAGCGCGCTGTCGAAGATGTCCTCGATGGCCTGCACGACCTGCGGATGGTCGAGCTGGCCCGGCAGTCCGAGGCTCAGCGACAGGTCATTGGGGCCGATGAAGACCGCGTCGATGCCATCGACCGCCAGGATCTCCTCGCGGTTGGCGAGGCCCGCATGGGTCTCGATCTGCACCGCGACGAGGGTCTCCTCGTTGCGCCGCGCGGTGAACTCGGCGGCGGGCTGGGCGGCATAATCGTCATGGGCGATGTTCGTCCCCAGGCCGCGCTTGCCGCTCTGGGGGAACTTCACCTGGTCGATGATGCCCTGCGCCTGCTCGGCGCTCTCCACGTGCGGGAAGATGAGGCCGTCGCAGCCGAGGTCGAGGTAGCGCGCCGGCCACTGCCCGCGGAAGGCCGGGGCGCGCACGTAGGCCTGCAGACCGATCTCGCGCGCCGACCGCAGCAGCCAGGCCACGGTCTCCAGCCCGAGCCAGTGGTGCTCGGTGTCGAAGATCACGAAGTCGTAGCCGGCCTCCATGACGATGCGGCAGGTGCCGGGGGAAGCCATCTCCCCAAGCATCGTGCCCACCACGGCGTCGCCGAGACCGATCGCCTCCTTCACGGGGTTGTCGCCCATCACGGCATCGTCCCTCCTGGCGCGGCGATAGCACGCGTCCTCACATTCCCCGCTGCCCGCCCGGTCCCTCCACCCGCAGGTTGCCGCCGGGCGGTCGTCGAATGCCGGGAATGCTCGCGCCGCCCGGGGCGTTGATACCACCGGGCAGAGCAGCGCCGCGAGCACGAGGTGCTGGATGAGCGAGGACGCGAGCGTAGCGACAAAGCAGCGGGGCAGCCGCCTGCGCATCGGCCTCGTCGTCGCACAGGCCGCGCTGGTGGCGGCGCTCGGCGTCTGGCTGCTGGCGCTACAGCGTGCCCTGGGGTGGCCGGACGAATGGGCGATCTCCGTCTACGGCCCCGTCTATCCCGCGCGCTTCCTGCTCCCCCCACTGCTGGCCTTCGTGGGCTTCGGAGCGCTGATCGGCTACCTCTGGCGGTCGCTGCGCCGCGAGAGGCTGCCCGGGCATCGCCGTGCACTGGCCTGGTCGATTGCCCTCTCACTCGCTCTGGGCGCCTGGTGCCTGCAGGTGGCTCTGTGGAGCATCGTGCCCGGAAGTGTGCCGGAGCTCGCGGCCATCCAGCTCAGCGACGTCTCCACCGGCTACCTGGGCGAGGCGCTGCGCATCGACGACGTGGGCGAGTTCCTGCGCAGCTATGCCGCCCAGATGGAGCGCAAGCCCGAGCACGTCGCGACCCATCCGCCCGGCGCAGTGCTCTTCTTCTATGCGGTGCGCGAGCTTGGTCGGGCCGTGCCCCCGCTCAACCGGGCGGCGCTGGCGGCGGGGAGCACGGCGGTGGGGCTGACCATCCCCGAGCTGGCGGCCGAGGTGGCGCGCTACCCGACCGCCTCGCTGCGCGGTCCCGAGGGCCTGGCGGCCGCCATGCTCAGCTCGTGGCTGCTGGGCGCGGCGGGCGCGGCGATGCCGCTCGTGGTGTTCGCGGCGCTGCGCGGACAGCTCGGTGACGAGCGGGCACTGGCGGGCGCCGCGCTGCTCGCGCTGACCCCGAGCATGCTCTTCTTCTTCCCGCTGCTGGATCAGCTCATCGCGCTGCTAAGCGCGCTCATGCTGGCGGCCCTGGCGGCCACGCAGCGTCACTGGGCCTGGTCGGCCGTCGCCGGGCTGCTCGCGGCGGCGGCGCTTTTCGTCTCGCTCGGCGCGCTGGCGCTGGTGGCGCTGGGCGGCGTCTTTCTGCTGCTGCGCGCCGCGCGCCAGGTGGGGCAGTCGAGCGACACCGCCTGGACCGACACGCGCTCGGTCCTCGTGCCGCTGCTGGCCTTCGCCATCGGGCTGCTCGCGGGGGTAGGCGCGTGGTACGCCATCGGCGTGGACGCGCTCGGGGTGTTCGAGCAGGGCCTGGGCGCCCACTCGAGCATCACAGGTCGCGCCTCGTTCCGCAGCTATCACGTGTGGGTCTGGCTCAACCTGGTGGAGTTCGGCGTCTTCCTGGGCCTGCCGCTGGCCGCGCTGGGGGCGAGCGCGATCCCGCGCCTGGTGCGGGAGCTGCGGGGCGTGTCGGGCCGCATGCTGCCGGCCTACCTCGGGGCGGCGGCGCTGCTGACGCTGCTGCTGCTCGATGTCTCCGGCATGGTCAGGGGCGAGACGGGGCGGCTGTGGCTCTTCTTCGCGCCCTGGCTGGCCGCCGCGGTCGCGCCCGACCTCATCGACGAGCAGGGCCATGGCCGGCGGCTGCTCATCATCGCCTGCACGCTGACGGCGCTGCAGCTTCTCCTCATGGCCTGGACCATGCAGCCCATCATGCGGCCCTACTGAGCCCTCACGGGATGAGAGAGTTCAGATACTCCTCCAGGTTCGGGTGGCTGTCGCCGTCCCGGTCCCGCCAGGCGTGGGCGGCATGGTTCGGGCCGAGGCCGTGCTCGACCTCCCCGTGCGCCGCAGGAGCCCCTGCCCGCACGGGACCTGTCACCCTGTGACGCCCGAGCGCCGCTCG
>JALGUJ010000011.1 GCA_029820945.1 Candidatus Zipacnadia bacterium
CGGCCTCCCGAGCGCCCACACCGCCTCATCGGCGCGCCCGAGGGCCAGCAGCGCCGCCCCGTGCACGTGCCGGGCGAGCGGATCGTCGGGCTCCTCCGCCGCCGCCGCCGCGGCCTCCGCCAGCGCGCTCTCATACAGGCCCAGCCGGCAGGCCAACCAGGCGGCGCTGGCCCGGAGCTGCGCGCGGCCGCTCCCCGCGTGCCCCAGCGCCCGGCGGTACTCGATCATCGCCTGGTAGGGGTCGTCATTCAGGTAGTGGCAGGCCGCGAGGCCCGCGTGCGCGGCGGGCATCTGCTCGGCCAGGGCCACGGCCCGCCGGAACCCGGTGGCCGCCTCGTCGGGCCTCCCCCTCTGCAGCAGCGCGGCGGCCTGTCCGACCATCGCCTCGGCGCAGGTGTTGTCCTCGCCCAGCGCCGTGGCGAAATGCTCCTCAGCCTGCCGCCAGCGCCCCCGGTAGAGCGCCTCGCAGCCGGCCAGCAGGTGCTCGCCGGCCCCAGCCCGGCTCTCCGACGGCGGCGCCAGTGTGAGCGTCCAGAGCACGACTGCGAGCTTCGCGCGCCCTCGCATGCGCATCAGATCAGCGTGACCTCTCCCGCGTCAAGGTGGATCGTCTCGCCCGCATCATCGCAGATCGCCAGGCGCCCGTCGGGAAGCCAGCCCAGCGCCTCTCCGAATAGAGTGCGGCCGCCCGCCCGGGCCATCACCCGGCGCCCCGTCAGGCAGTCGTAGTCGGCAAGCTCTTCGACCACCGGGCCGGCGTCTCCTGCGACGAGCGAGTGATAGTGCGCGTCGAGGCGGCGCAGCACCGCCGCCGCCAGCGCATCGAGGTCGAGCTCTTCGCCGAGGTGGTGCGAGACGAAGGTGGCGCCCGCGGGCAGTTCCCCCGGGCGGCCGTTCACGTTGATGCCGATGCCCAACGCCATCGGCCCGGCATCTGGACCCTCCGCCAGCACGCCGGCCACCTTCCGCCCCGCCAGCAGCACGTCGTTCGGCCACTTGATCCGCGCCGGCAGGCCGTGCTCGAGCGCCAACACCTGCGTGGCCGAGAGCGCCATGGCCGCGGTGAGCAGGCCCGGCACTGGCGGCGCATCGACCAGCACGGACATCAGCAGGCAGCGGCCGGGCACGTCCATCCAGCGGCGCCCAAGTCTCCCCCGGCCGGCCGTCTGCGTCCCGGCGATGACTGCGGTGCCGACCGGGAAGCCCCGCGCCGCCAGGCGCAGGGCCTCCAGGTTCGTGGAATCGATCGTCTCGTAGCGGGCGACGCGGCCCCCCACCAGCCGGGTGCCCAGCCGGCCGCGCTGGTCCGCCTCGCCTGATGGCATCAAGGCACGCTCCAGGCAATGCTCGGGGCAGCAGGGGCGAGTGGAAGCTCTTGGTGGAGTAAACGAGTGGCCGCAGCGGAGTGTTCCAGAAGCCGCGGCCTACCGGCCCAGCAGCGCGAAGTTCTCGGTGACCCAGTAGTCGCCGTTCTCGTCCACGGCGATACCGACGCCGATGTGATCGGGCCGCTCCCAGAGGATAGCCTCACGGTGGCCGGTGCTGGTCATCAGGTCCTCATGGCTCTCTCTAACGTTGGCGAGGTTGAAGGCCCAGATGGGGCGCCAGGCCCGCCGGGCCACATTCTCAGCGATGCACCTGGGCCGGTAGCCGAAGACGATCTCGAAGCGGTCGGCGGGCGATCGCCTCTTGGGGTCGGGCGAGCCGTGGCCGAAGTAGCGCTTCTCGCACATCTCCCTGCTGTGGCCGCGCGCCACTGCGGAGAGCTTCACGTGCGGCCGCAACGGCGGCAGGCCGCGCTTCATGCGCTCGTGGTTCGACAGGTACACGAGCAGCGCTTCGGCCTCCGCGATCTCCCGCGTCAGCCGGCAGTCCTCGGCCCCGCCGTCGAGCAGGCCCAGCAGTTGGAAGCGCGCGTACTCCTCGATGGCGGCCTCGCGCTGGGACTGGTGCTGATAGAGCAGACCAAGCGAGGCGTGCGGCGGGGGCCATGTCGGGGCGAGCTCAGCGGCCCGCTCGATCTTCGACAGCGCCGCAGCTTCGTCGCCGTTGCGGAGCAGAAGGCTCGCATCGGCCAGCATCTGCTCGGCCTCGCGTGTGCCCTGAGCGGCCACCGGCGCGCCCGCGCTCAGCAGCGCCGCGGCGACCGCCCATGCTGTGGCCGGCCTCCAGCGACCCGCGTTCATCGCTCCCGTCCCTCTTCGCGCGGCGCGGCCGAGCTCGTCTCCCGGTCCGCCGCTACCACCGCCGCGCCCGTCGCCACGACGAGCTGCGGCTCCTCCGGCACGATCAGCTTCAGGCCCAGGACATCACGCAGCGCCTCCGCGATGGCCCGGTTCATCCCAACCCCACCCGCCAGCATCACCGGTGGCTCGATCCCCGCCTGCCGGGCGAGCAAGGCCGTCCTTTCCGCGACCGCCCGGCACAGGCCGCCGGCTACGGCGTCGCGCTCCGCGCCGCGCGCCAGCAGCCCGACGACCTCCGACTCGGCGAAGACAGTGCAGGTGTGCGTGATACGGGCCGGCTCATCCGCCGCCTGCGCCAGTCGCGACATGCCCTCCACGTCCGTGCCCAGCGCTCCGGCCATGACCTCCAGGAAGCGGCCGGTCCCCGCCGCGCAGCGGTCGTTGAGCGCGAAGTCCAGCGGATAGCCCTCCTCGTCGCAGCGGATGACCTTGCTGTCCTGCCCGCCGATGTCTATGACCGTGCGCACCGCCGGCTCAATGAAGTGCGCACCGCGCGCCGCGCAGCTTATCTCCGTGACGCTGATTCGCGTGAAGGGCAGCGACTGGCGCCCGTAGCCGGTCGCAACCACACCCGATAGGTCCTCACGGGCCGCATCGGCCTCAGCGAGGGCCGTCTCAAGCGCCGCCCGCCCGAGCTCCGCCGGGCGTGGACCGCCAGGCAGACAGGCGGTCCCCAGTACCTGCCCGGAACCGGCCTCCAGAATCACCGCCTTGGTCGCCAGCGATCCGATGTCTACTCCCGCTGTCAACATACCCCGCCTCCGACCGCCCTACTCGCACTTCCTGCGTGAATCCAGAGGTTATCGTCACAATTGTAGCAAATGGGGCCGCCCCACGTCAACGCCTCGCGCGAGAAACCGCTCCGGATTCCGTATGGCCGGGCGCGGCCCAAACGGCACGCGGACCGGTCGGGCGGCCGCGTTGTAGCCCCATGCGTGCTGTGATATAATCGCCACCACCCCATGACCGCCCCGGATGCCCGCGTCTGGTTGACCATCGTGGGCGCCCTTGCAGCCTGCGCGGCCCTCTACGCCTGCTGGGCCCGCCTCCGTTCCCTCGGTGCGGGCCGCCGATGGCTTCTTCTCGCGCTGCGTGCATCCCTTCTGGCACTGGCCGTCCTCGCCATCGCAGACCCCATGCTCACGCGCCGGACACGAGCCGAGCGGCCCGCCGAGGTCATCGTGGCCGTGGACACCTCGCAGAGCATGACCGGGATCACCGAGGCCGACGGTCGCACCCGCCTCGGCGCGGCCTCGGACGCGCTCTCGTCCGGTCCGCTCGCGAGTGCCCTGCACCAGGCGCGCGTCGAACTCTACGCCGTCGATGAGCACGCATACCGTGTCACGGACCCGGCCGACCGGGCCACCGGCGCCGGCACCGACCTGCGCGTGGCGCTGAGCGAGCTGCTGCGCCTGCCCCGCGCCCGCACGCCGGCCGCCTGCCTGCTCATCTCCGACGGCGCCGACGGCTCATGGCGCCCGCCCGCCCGGGTCGCCGAGGCGCTCGGCGGCTACGGCGTCCTCGTCTACTGCCTCGGCGTGGGCAGCGCCGAGCCCGTACCTGACGTGAGCATCCCTGGACTGGTGGCACCGCGCTCGGTCACGGAGGGCCACGCCTTCGACGTGCGCGTCCTCGCGCGGGCCGCCGGGATGCAGGACCGGCCGATCGAGCTGGCGGTTCGCGCGGACGATCGCGAAGTGGCCCGCCAGGAGCTTGCGGCCGGCAGCGCCGAACGTCGCGCCTCGATCCGGCTCACCGCCGGGCGACCCGGCTATCAGCGCTACGTCGTCGCGGCCACTCCCCTCCCCGACGAGGTCACGAGCGCCAACAACCGCCGCAGCTTCGTGGTGCGCGTGGAGCCGGCGCAGGCCCGCCTGCTGCTGATCGAGGGCCGGCCCCGGCGTGAGTACGCCTTCCTGCGGCGCCTCCTGCTGCGTATGGAGGACCTGGAGACCGTCATCCTGCTGCGCAAGCGCGACCCCGCCGAGTTCTGGCTCGACGCGGAGCAGCCGCGCAGGGCCGACCTGACCGCCGCCGGAGAGCTGCGGCGCTACCGCGCGGTCGTGCTATCGAACGTGGAGACGGGTGCGCTGGGCAGCCTGCCCACGCGGCTGGCGGAGTACGTGCTGCAGGGCGGCGCACTCGCGATGCTGGGCGGCGGGGCTGCATTCGGCGCGGGAGGCTACGCCGGCACGCCACTTGCGCGCGTCCTGCCCGTGCGGCTTGGCAACGCCGCGACGATGCTCGGCGATCCCGTCAGCGTGCGGCCGACCGCTGAGGGTGAGCTGGCCCGCGCGCTGCTAGACACCGGCGTGCAGAGCTGGGGCCGCCTGCCTCTGCTGGAGGGCATCAACGCCGTCGCCGGCGCGGCGCCCGGCGCCGAGGTGGCCATGCAGGCCGTCTCCGGCTCGAGCGTCCTCGGGCCGGCGGTCGTCGCCGGGCGGCACGGCGCTGGCAGGACACTGGCCGTGACGCTCCACGATACCTGGCGCTGGCGGCAGTCTCCCAACGCCGACGAGCACAGCCGCGCGGCATGGGAGGCGATGTGGGCCACGCTCATCGGCTGGCTGATCACGCCGCGCTCCGAGCGGCGGGTCGTCGTCGAGCTCGGGCGCGACAGCTTCGAGGCGGGAGAGACCGTGCGGGCCGAGGTGCATGTGCGCGACAGCGACATGCAGCCGCTCGCCGGCGCGCGCGTGCAGGTCGCGCTTGAGGGCGGGGAGGCCCCCCAGACGCTCGCGGCCGAGCCGGCGGCCACCCCGGGGCTCTACCGCGCCGCAGCCCGACTGGAGCGGCCCGGCAGCTATGTGGCCCGAGCCACCGCCCACGTGGGCTCGGAGCGCGTCGGCAGCGACCAGCGCCGCTTCGACGTGACCGAGCCGACGCGCGAGCTCACCGACGCGGCGCGCCCGGAGGTGCTGTGCGCCATCGCGGAGGAGACAGGTGGCGCCTACCTCCCGATCCAGCGCGCGGAGGAGATGGCCCGCCGGCTGCCGCTCGCCCCGGCCCTGGAGGAGCGCCCGCTCAGGCTCCGCCCCACGCGCACTGTCGCCTTCTTCCTGGTGCTGCTGGCGATCGCGGCCGCGGACTGGCTCCTGCGCCGCCGGTGGGGCCTCGGATAGACCCGCCCTCATGCGGCGAGCCGCCGCGCCCGACCGGGAACACTCCGCACGCTTCGGCGTCAGAAGACCGGGAGCCCGGACACCATGAGACGCGAAGACACCAACGTCTGCTCGCGATCCCGCGCCCTGACCGCCGGCGCACTGCTGCTCGCGATGCTCGCGGGCGCGGCGCCGGCGACCTGCCAGGAGCGCATCGGTCGCCTCAAGTACGGCGGTGGCGGCGACTGGTACGCCAACCCCACGTCGCTTCCCAACCTGCTGGAGTTCGCCCGCGAGCACACGAACCTCAACCTCCCCGAGCGAGAGGTCGCGGTCGAGCCCGGTGCTGCGGAGCTGCACTCCTTCGCCTACGTCCATGCGACCGGTCACGGGCGCATCGAGTTCACCCCCCGAGAGCGTGCCAACCTGCGCGAGTACCTCCTGCATGGTGGCTTCCTGCACGTTGACGACAACTACGGGCTGGACGAGAGCTTCCGCGAGGCGCTTGAGGGGCTGTTCCCGGACAAACAGCTCGTCGAGCTGCCCTACTCGCACCCGAT
Source organism: Candidatus Zipacnadia bacterium (assembly GCA_029820945.1). Lineage (GTDB taxonomy): Bacteria > Armatimonadota > Zipacnadia > Zipacnadales > UBA5352 > JALGUJ01. The sequence goes on from JALGUJ010000011.1 coordinate 5,908, forward strand.
CTACCACTGCCTGTTCGAGTTCCCCCAGGGCCTGCCGAAGATACACGAGCACCACGGCGGCCCTCCGCACGGCTACGGGATCATCCATGAAGGCCGCGTGGTGCTCTTCTACTCCTACAACACCGACCTCGGAGACGGCTGGGAGAGCCAGGAGGTCCACAACGACCCCAAAGAGGTGCGCCTGCAGGCGCTGAAGATGGGCGCGAATCTGCTCGTCTACGCGCTGAGCCGCTAGCTCCGGGCCGGCTTGACCCCGCGTGGCGGGCGCCGCTATAATGCGCCGGAGGGGGAGAAACATCGGCGCTGACCGTGTGTCCAAGGACTCACCTGACTGCTGACGGGCTCCGTCGATAGCGCTACTTGCTCTGCCGCGAGGCAGCACGGGAGATCATGGGATATGATGAACCGCGCGCGCGTGTACGTCCTGCTGGCGCTGGTCTTCACCGCGATGATCGTCATGGCGGGCTGTGGCGGCGACAGCGGGAGCACAGTCTTCCAGAATGTGTCCGAGCGGGCCTCGTGGGGGATCGGGCGTATCGCCTTCGCCTCATTCGGTGGCAACGCGCTGCTGTATGTCTACAGGATCAACGATGGGGGCGGCGGCCTGGTACTTCTCACGCCCTCGGACAATGACGAAGACCTCAGCGATGAGGGCGGCCGCCACCCGGTCTTCAGCCCCGATGGCACACAGATCGCCATCTCCTCTCGCCGGGGTGAGACCCCCGCGATCTACCTCATCGGGGCAGAGCGCGGCGACCGCGACGGCATCCAGCGGGTCACCAACGACGCCGGCGATGGCTGGGACAGCGAGCCCAACTTCCACCCCGCCGGCGACCGCATCGTCTTCACCAGCACCCGCCGCGCCGCCAACGGCGACATCCGCATCGTCAACGTCGACGGAACCAACGACGTCCCTCTGGTCGAAACCGACGCGGAGGAGCACTGGGGGGCCATCTCGCCCGATGGCACCCGGTTGGCCTATCAGAGCGATCTCAACGGCAACACCGACATCTACCTCAAGGACATCTCGACCCTGGGGCAGGCCGGGTTCGACCCCACCGCGCCCGGCACGCGGCTGACCGACAGCCCCTACCGCGATGAGGCGCCATCGTGGTCGCCGGACGGCACGAAGATCGCCTTCCACACCAATCGCAACGGCGACTTCGACATCTTCATGATGAACTCCGACGGCACGGGCCAGGTGGCCGTCACCGCCGACCAGCGCTCGGATGGTTACCCGGTCTTCAACCCCGCCGGCGATCGGCTCGTCATCACCCGAGACCGCGAGCTCTGGACCATCCCCGCCCAGGCCTGGGCGGACTGGCAGGCCAACGCCGACGACCTCGCCGAGCAGCTCACGCGCCGGTTCTGAGCCGCGGCGCGCACGACTCCACGGGCCCGGTTCGCCTGAGCCGGGCCCTGTTCGCGTACGGCCGCTGGAGGTCATGCCCCCGCGGTGCGGAAGTGACCGGGCGCGCGAGATGCAGGGCAGGGAGTTGATCGCCATGTCACGCTATCCGCAGCAGCCGGTACGCATCGACTCACCATGGGACGGCGACGTCCTCAACCGCCACGACGGGGAGGAGACGCAGGACGGGCTGACGATCGCGATCCGGGGCGTCGCGCCCGTGGGTGAGGAGGTGACTATCGCCGGCATGGCGGCCGATCGCGACGGCGAGCAGTTCGCCGCCGAGCTGCTGCTGACCCGGCCCGAGACGACAGTGACCGCCGGCGCCGCGTCCGGCCAGGACACCATCACGGTTCTCTATGACCGCCAGTCCTACAAACGCTACCGCTTCTCGGTCGATGATAACGTGCTGTTCCTCCGCGACCTGGCCCAGGACCCCCCGGAGTCTCTGTTCGACCACTGGTATCTGGCCTTCTGGCGGGAGATGCACGAGCGTTTCGGGGCGAAGATCCACATCAACATCTACTACCAGTGCCCCGGCTTCATCCTGCCCGAGGTACACGACATGTGGCGTGATGAGTGGGCCGCCAACGCCGACTGGCTGCATCTGAGCTTCCACGCCCTGCAGGACCAGCCGGCGCACATCTACCGCAACGCGCCCGGCCGCCGCCTCGCGCGCGACTGGGAGATGGTGATGGACGAGATCGAGCGCTTCGCCACCCGAGCCGTGACCGGCGACACCACCACCGTCCACTGGGCCGAGACCACGCGGGAGGGCGTTGCCGCCCTTCACGACCGAGGCATCCGCAAGCTCATCGCGCTCCCGGCCTTCACGACCGAGGGCGAGGTTAAGACCTCCTACCACCTGGACTGCCCCCAGGTACAGCACCTGACCGAGCGCGACGCATGGCGCGACCCCGACACCGGCATGATCTTCGTGTCCTGCGACGAGGTCGTGAACTCATACTCGCTCGACGATGTGCCGCGGATCCTCGATGAGCAGGAGCGCAGCCCGCACACCTGCGAGCTGATCGAGCTGCTCATCCACGAGCAGTACTTCCGCGAGGAGCTGCGTATCCATCAGCCGGAGATCCGAGACAAGGTCGTCGCCGCGCTGGAATGGGTGACCGAGCGCGACTATGAGCCCTGCTTCTGGTGCGAGGGGTTCCTCGGCAACACGCGGGGCTGGCCGCACCTGAGCGCGTAACGGTAACCGACGCAGAGGGCGCCGTTGGCGTCGAGGTAGAGCAGATCGATCGGCTGCGGATAGTCAGCGGCGAACTCGACCGCGTCGGCGTTCACGACCGCGATCTCGTTCGCGAGCGGCTCCAGCTCTACGAACGGATCGCGCGTGTCCATGCGGTAGCGATCCCAGTCCTCGGCGCGGAACTCGCCGGCCACCGTCACTCCTCCCTCTCCGGGGCCGCAGCCTTGCCATCAAGCTCGTCGAGGGTCAAGCGCACGCTGAGGATGAAGGGCTCCTCGCCCTCGATCCAGTGGCCGTAGGTGGTGCAGACGAAGGTGCCGTCGGGCAGCACCTCGATGGCCGGGTAGGCACAGTCGGCGCCCTTGGTATTGTCCTTGAGCCGCACGCGGTACTGCCCCTCGCGCATCTGCGCGATGTCCTCCCAGGTGCCGACCCATGCCACCCAGTCGCCGGCCGTCGGCGTCTCGTGGGTCATGTCGCGGAACGAGATCAGCAGCCGCCCATCGGGCGCGTATTTCCCCTGGTGGCGGTCGCCCGTCAGCGCCCCCGGAAGCTCAACCGGCTCGCTCCAGGTGTCGCCCTCGTCCTCGCTGAAGGCCACGAACGAGTTGAGCTGCCGGGAGTTCTCGCGCATCAGCATGGCGATGGTATCGCCGTCGGGCGAGCGGACCAGCCCCGGTTCGCACAGGTGCGCCTCTGGATGGCTCACCAGCGGCTCCGGCTCGCCCCACGTCAGACCGCCGTCCTCGCTGAGCACGCGGTAGACGATGAACCTGCGCCTCTCGCCCTCGTCGTGCAGGAACCGCCCGTCGTCGTGGAAGGTCGCCATGTAGCGGCCGTCCCTGAGCCGCATGCAGTCGGCCATGGCGACCACGCCACCGTAGTCGCCGATGGGCTCCAGCGGCGTCCACGTCTCCCCGTGGTCCTCGGAGACCGCCATGCGGATGGGGTAGAGCCCCGAGAACATGATGAGGCGCCTGACGCCCTGCGGGTCCACGACGCGGTAGATGGTGGGCACCTCCAGAGAGGTCTCCCAGTTCTCCGGCGTGGGCAGCCGCTCGCTCCAGGTCAGCCCGGCGTCCTCGCTGCGCTTGAGCACCACCGCCCCACGCCCGTGGCCCTTGGGGTAGACGCAGAGCATGGTGCGGTCGTCCTCCAGCAGCACCGTGGTCGGGTGGCCGAGGTACTGCCCCGGCTCCCGGTCCACGACGACCTGCCGATGCGCCTCGCCGTCAAGGTCGATGGTCGGAACGGTGTATCCTCGCGGCTGTGCCATGGCAATCACCCGCAGACAATGCTGTCATTCCGGCCTCTCGGTGAGACCGGGGAGGGACGCCGTTGCGTCTCCCGCCCTCAGGATGCGCGTAGCGCAGCGCCGTCATGGAGGAGCCGCCTGAGGCCTGCGAGGGACGACGGGGCCGAAGCCGGCCCGGCCGTTGGCCGTCCGCCGTCGGTGGAGATCATCGCCGAGATGCGCGCGGGCGCGTGGTCGGGCATCTCACCGGCGTAGAAGTCCGACCACGCCAGCAGCAGCGTGCCGTCCGCCAGCTCGATGATGTCGCCCTCGGTGTTGCGCGGGTTCTGCGCCGTCGCCTCGGCGACGATGAAGCCGAAGTCGTCGGTCATGGTCTGCTTCCTCCGGTCGGACGCAGTCATTCGTCGCAAGTCACGAGTCGCAAGCAACGACAACGGCACGGTCAGGAGGGTCCGTGCCAAGTAGCGAGTCACGATGTCGTCGGCCGTCGCCGTCCCCCCAATTGCCCTTTGCCAGATCCCAATTCCCGCCGTTCAGACGCGCACCTCATGGAACTGGCTCTGCGCCGGGTTACCCACCGCCAGCCACATCCTCCGCAGCTCAGGGCACATGATCGCGGCCGCGCAGGTGGTGACCTCGTCCGGGTCATCGACCGGCGGGCGGCAGACCGGATGCTCGCCCTCGGCCAGCCGCAGGGCCTCCATGAGCTGCTCCGGCGTTAGCTCGCCCGCGCGTTCGCGCAGGAAGCCGTCCAGCAGCGCCTCGCGCGCGAGGGAGTTCTCGCTCGGCTCCTCGCGCGACAGCGCACCCAGCGCCTCGTCGTGGTAGTGGTTGGCGTGCACCAGCAGCCCCCCGGGGAGGGCCAGCGCGGTGTAGCGCGTCGCCGTCGTCTCGATGCCCGCGGCAGGGCCCGAGCCCGAGGTGAGGTGGTAGTAGTGGCCCGATGCCCGCTCGGCCCCGGTGATCGCGGCCCGCGCGGCGGTCGCGTCGGGCGAGCGAAGCGTCTCGTGGATGAGCGCCAGGTACATGACGCCCGGCCGCGCGTCGGTGGGCGCCAGGTTCGTGTTGCCGACCGCGATCCCCGCCTCGCTCAGCCCGATCAGCGACAGGCACCCCGCGGTGGTCAGCGTGACCCATGCGGGCCCGCCCTCGGGCTCGCGCCGGAACACGCGCATGTGCTCCTCCGCGAAGGCGTTCATGTCCCAGCTCTGGCCGGCGTAGGTCAGGCCATCGGCGGTGGCCTCCCCGGTGGCGATGAAGGAGGTACAGCCCTCCGGCCCCAACTCGCCGCGCAGCACGTCGATGTAGTCCGTGTACCCGTTGCCGATGAGCAGCTCGTCGGCGCCCACGTCCAGCGCCTCTGCCAGCGCCATGAACTCGCGGTAGACCGGGCGGGAGTGCTCCTCGTGCGCGGGCAGGTGCTCGGCGGCGACCTGCAGGCAGCGCTGCATGGTCAGGTCCCCGCGCAGCGTGCGGCCCCTCTTCAGCGCCAGCTCGCACCGCGCGCCGATCATCGCCCGCGCCGACTCGTAACACGCCTCCGCGTGCTGCCGCGCCATCTGCTCCGGCGTGCCCTGAAGGTCGATGATGTCGAGCGGCATTGCGTCCTCCTCAAAGTCACCTCCGATGACTTGCGGCGCACTTCGCCGTCGAGCGCCGGCGCCCTCCCATGGCATCGCGACCTGCGGCGTTGTCGTCCGTCCATGCACGGCTCACGGGCTGGCAGCCCGTCCTGCGAGGTGAGCAGGAGGGGCTCGGCGCCCTCTCAGCGAACCACCACCCCACCGCTGCAACCCGACCCGCGAGGGAGTCCGCCATGAGCGACAGGCAGAGGGTCCTCTACGTGTGCACCGCCGGCCACACACAGCGTGTATTCCGACCGGGGAAGTACGAGGAGATGTGCGGGCTGTTCGACGTGACCGAGAACAACGGCCCCGAGGGCTGGTCATCCGAGGATGTCGCCGAGCGGGCCGGCGGGATGGACGCGATCGTCACCGGCTGGGGCGCGCCGCCCATGATCCCGGAGGTCTTCGAGGCCGCGCCCAATCTGCGGATCATCGCCCACTCGGCGGGCTCGGTGCACGGCATCATCCCCGACGAGATCGCCGAGCGCTTCGTCATCCCGCGCGCCATCACGGTCTTCTCCGCCAACGGCGCCATCGCCACGAACGTGGCCGAGTCGGCCATCGGCATGCTGCTGATGACGATGCGCCATTGGGTACACTTCAGCAACTACATCCACGAGACCCCGCACTGGCGCAGCGGCTTCTACGACTACAACGGGGTCTTCCTGCTCGGCAGCACGGTCGGGGTGGTCTCGGCGTCAAAGGTAGGGCGCGAGGTCATCCGGCTGCTCGAGCCCTGGCGCTGCGAGATACTCGTCTACGATCCCTACCTCAGCGATGAGGACGCCGAAGCGATGGGCGTTGAGCGCGTGGAGCTCAACGAGCTGTTCGAGCGCTCCGACCACGTGACCGTGCACGCGCCACGCACGCCGGAGACTGAGAAGATGATCGGTGACGAGCAGCTCTCGCTGCTGCGCGATGGGGCGACGCTCGTCAACACCTCGCGCGGCTCGGTGATCGACCACGAGGCGCTGCTGCGGCACGCGCGGGCGCGGCGCATTCACGTCTGCCTCGACGTGACCACGCCCGAGCCACTGGAGCCGACCAGCCCCCTCCGCCAGCTCGACAACGTGCTCATCACGCCGCACGTGTCGGGCGCGGGCCACTACGGCTACCACCTGATCGGCGACCAGACGGTGCAGGCGCTGGTGGACTGCTTCGCGGGCAGGCCGGTCGAGGGCGCGGTGCCGATGGACCGCTTCGAGACGATAGCGTGAAGTAGCCGCCGGCTACAAGCTGTAAGCAACGGCCACGGCTGCGGCGGCCTCGCGTCGTTGTCATGGCTGTTCCTAGGACAGGTATCCCTGCCTGTCAGTCGTTCTCGGGAAGGGGAGCGGTCCCGTCAACCGCTCAAGGTCCTGCTTCCAGCCGATGGGCTTCCCACGCGGTCGGGCTCCCGCCACCCAGATACCCGCCTCCGCCGCGCAGGTGAGGGCGCGCGCTCACGCGAACTCGCTGTGTGTCGCGCTACTCTGACTACCTGGAGCGTTTCGCATGCCAGAACTCACCCCGACCCCGCAGGGGCCGATGACCGATGACGAGATGCGCCGAGCCTTCGGATGGGCCGAGCTGGAGCCGATGGACCCGGTGGTCGCCGGGAGCTGGGGGACGTGGCGGCTGATCTACCACGTCGGCGAGTACGGCATGGACGACGGCGGCACGCTGATGGTCTCCTGGCGCTTCGCGACCGACTGGGGCAGGCCACAGTTCGACGACCCCGCCGCACCGGACTACTGCGCGCTGGCGACCGACGGCCGCGCGAGCCTGCGGGGGCGCTTCGACACCAAGGGCGGCCTGCGGCCGTGGCGCAAGTCCACCATCATCGACGTGTTCGACGACGGCCTCCGAGAGGGCGAGGTCATCGCGCTGACCTTTGGCGACACCTCGGGCGGCTCGCCGGGCTCGCGCGCGCAGACCTTCTGCGAGTACACCTTCGAGTGGCGCGTCCTGGCGGACCCCTTCGCCACCGGCGAGTTCATCCTGCTGCCCGGCGCGCCCGAGATCGAGATCATCTCCGGCCCCGCCCAGCGGCTGGTATGCATCGTCCCCTCACGCGCCGACGCCCATGAAGAGATCGAGGTGGCCGTGAAGGCCGAGGACGCGTGGGGCAACCCCGCCCGCGGCTACCGGGGCACGGTGAGCTTCGAGGGAGAGGGCTTCGCGGGCCTCCCGGACGACTACGCTTTCACCGAGGCCGACGCGGGCATCCACCGTTTCCCGGCGACGGTCGCGGACGAGGGCGAGCACCGCCTGGTCGTGCGCGACGATGATCTCGGCGCGGAGGCCACGAGCAACCCGCTGGTGGCGCCGGAGGAGATGCTGACCCAGCGCGTGTTCTGGGCCGACCTGCACGGGCAGTCGGAGGAGACGGTGGGCACCAACACCGCGGAGGACTACCACCGCTTTGCGCGCGACTACGCGGCCCTGGACGCCGTCGGCCACCAGGGCAACGACTTCCAGGTCACGCCCGAGAACTGGGCGGAGCTGCAGCGGCTCGCGCGCGAGTACACGCAGCCGGGCCGCTTCGTGGTGCTGCCGGGCTATGAGTGGTCGGGCAACACCGCAGGCGGCGGCGACCACAACGTGTACTACCTGCGACCCGACCAGCCGATCTTCCGCTCCTGCCACGCGCTCATCCCCGACAAGGCGACCGTGGATACCGATCGCTACCCGATCGAGGCGCTCTACGACGAGCTGCGCGGGCGCGAGGCCATCGCGGTCCCGCACGTGGGCGGCCGCCGCGCGGACCTGTCGCGCCACGACGAAGAGGTCGTTCCCGTGGTCGAGATCTACTCCGCGTGGGGGCAGTTCGAGTGGCAGCTCACCGAGAGCCTCGCGATGGGCCATCGCGTGGGCGTGGTGGCGGGTAGCGACGGCCACAAGGGCCGGCCGGGCGCCAGCTACCCCGGCGCCTCGCAGTTCGGCGCCTACGGCGGCCTGACGGGCATCATCGCCGAGGAGCTGACGCCCGAGGCGATCTTCGCGGCCCTGCGCGCGCGGCGCTGCTACGCCACCACGGGCCAGCGCATCGTGCTGCGCGTGCATCTCAACAACCACCCGATGGGCGCGGAGCTGACCACCGACGGACCGGTGGCGCTGACCGTATCCGCGGTCGGGACCGACGGCATCCGAGCGGTCGAGGTCCTGCGCGGCGACCAGGTCCTCCACGTGCACGATCCGCTGGCCGACGCTGCGCTGTCAGGCGACCGCGTGCGCGTGATCTGGAGCGGTGCGCGCATCCTCGGCCGCGACCGCGCCACGCAGTGGGACGGCCGCCTTCAGGTCGAGGGCACGAGCATCGACGAGGCGACGGCCTGGGCCTTCGACGGCCCGCAGGAGGGGCTGACTGAGGTGACGCCCACCTCGGTGGCCTGGGAGTCGATCACCACAGGCGACGAGGACGGCGTCACGCTGCGGCTCTCGAACGTGGGCGGCGCGCGGCTGCGCTTCCAGTCGGGCCCGGTGCAGTTCGACTGCCACCTGGGCGAGCTCGGCCGCGAGCCGGTGGTGGTCGAGGCCGGTGGCACCGAGCAGCGGGTGGTGGTCCAGCGCCTGCCGCAGGGCGAGCCGCCGCTGTCGGTGACCTTCACATGGTCGGACGATCCGCCGCCGGGCACGACCGCCTACTGGGTGCGCGTGACGCAGGACGACGGCGCCCATGCGTGGTCGAGTCCGGTGTTCGTGGAGCGGCTGTAGAGAGCGAACGTTAGTATCACCGGTTCCGCTGCGGCTGCACCAAGGAGGAGCGTCATGGCGAAGGTCTACCTGGTCTCGTGCGTCAAATCCAAGCTCGCCGTCCAGGCACCGGCCCGGGATCTATATGTCTCCGCATGGTTTCGCAAGGCGCGCGCAATCGCCGACCGAGAGGGCGACCGGTGGTACGTGCTCTCGGCCGAGCACGGGCTGGTCGCCGCCGAGAAGATGCTTGCTCCGTACGATAAGACGCTCACCGGAATGAGCCCCGCAGAGCGGCGGAAGTGGGCGAGCGGGGTGGTCGAGGCGATCAGCCGAATCGCTGACCCGTCGGACGAGCTCGTCTTCCTTGCCGTTGCCGCGTACCGCAGGGACGTAGTTCCCGCCCTCAGGGAACTGGGATTCCACTCCATCGAGGAGCCACTCGAAGGACTGCGCCAGGGTGAGCAGCTTCAGTGGTTAACACGCGAGTTGAGTAGGTCTGGAGGAAGCTCGGTGCCGGTCACTCAGGACCGATCGCGCAGTGATCCTGTTGACCCAGAAGACTCGCTCGAACACTTCTATGAGCTACTGGACCGGCTTGCCGCCCAAGTCGGGGGCCGCCGTGTGCTCGGGGAGTGCACTGGACAGTTGGAGTGGCCAGATCGCGGTGTGTACTTCATGTCTGAGCCCGGTGAAGTGCGAAGCGACTGTCGATTCTCTCGTGTCGTTCGGGTAGGCACACACGGGCTCAAAGAGGGATCGAAAAGCACGCTGTGGGCCCGGCTTCGCCAGCATCGGGGCTATCTCGATGGTCGTGGCAATCATCGCGTTTCGATTCTCCGAAGTCACGTTGGGCTTGCTCTTCGGAACCGAGACGGACGCACTAGAGCCAATGAGCACTGGGGCGAGGGCTCATCAGCCCCACGAGCCGTTCGTCAGGCCGAGGCAGAGTGGGAGCGCCGGGTATCGCGCTACCTGGCGCGGGTGGGCGTGCTCTGGCTTGACGTCGGGGATGACCCCGGTCCGGACAGCGCGCGGGGCGAGATCGAGCGAGGCGCCATCGGTTTGCTGAGCACCGTCGGTAGGCAGGTCGATCCGCCGGGCGAGTCATGGCTGGGGTGGCATGCGGAGGCCGTTGAGATCCGCGAGAGCGGCCTGTGGAACGTACAGCACGTGGGCGAGCCGCTCGACCCGCGATTCCTGAGCCTGCTCGAGCGGTACGTGGACCTCAGCGCGCGAGGTCAGGGCACGTAGGCAGACGCGACGGTCTTGGGCGGGCTGGGAAGCCCGCCCCTCCTGACGACAGCGGCGGACGGTCGCATACATCACGCTGGTCGACGCGTCCCCGCCGTCCGCCGTCGTTCCCGCCGTTGCCTTCGTCGCCTCCGTTGCCGCCGTTGCTTTCGTCGCCGCCGTTACCCCTCGATCTCCTCGATGCAGTCCTCGGCGGTTCGGCCGGCGTAGATTATGCCCATGATGCCGGGGAAGTAGCGGTCCACGGTCACGACGTTGGCGTAGAGCAGGTGGCGGATGAGTTCGTTCGTGATGTCCTGCGCGGGGGCCATCACGCTGCTCTTGAAGCGTATCTCGCCGTCGGAGTAGTCGAACTCGAAGTTCCCCACGATCAGCCCGTAGTTCGCCATGTGCAGGAACTTGGCTACCTCATCGCAGTACGCCGGCGGCGCGTTATTGGGCAACATGGAGTAGATGATGAGCTGCTCAGCGTCCTCCTTGGCCTGGGCGAAGATCGTCCAGCTCCCGTGATCGCCCTGGAAGCCGAGACGCAGGATAGTCTCCCCTTCGAGCTCGGAGTACTTCCAGTCGTCCACCTCGAAGAACTGCCTCAGCTTGTCCAGGATTACGCCCATCGGTACCCCTCCCTGCCATGTTGCCGTTCGCACCCGCCCCGGCGCCGCTCGCATCTGTGAGCCACTACGCCTCCCCGGCCGAACGCTCCAGCGCGGAGACCGCATCCATATCGTCGTGCACCACGTGGCTCACCGCTCGCGCCATCAGCGCCGGATCCATCTCCCCCGGGTAGAGCACGTTGCGCCCGACCAGGCAGCCGCGCACGTTCGGCCCCGCCCGCATTCCCGTGGCGAATTCCTGCAGCACCGCTTCCTGGTCGTCGCGCGCGGCGCCGCCCAGCATCAGGATCGGGCAACTCGTCGCCGCCGTCACCGCCTCGTAGCCCTCGCAGTAGGGCAGCTTCAGCCAGGTGCGCACGGAGCTGTCGCCCAGCGCCGAGGCCGCCGACACCGCCTGCATGAGCGCCCGGGGCGTGCGCAGAGTCCGGTAGCCATCCTCCGCCCGCTCGACGACGAACACCTCCACGAAGGCGTAGAGGCCATTCTCCAGACAGCCGTTCACGGCCTGCGCGCAGGCGTGGAGAGTCTCCAGCGACCGCGCGTCCTGCAGGTCGAGTCGCACCATCATCTTGCCGCCGTCGAGGTTCATCGCCGCCAGCCCCGCGGCGTCGTAGGCCGTGAAGCGGTCGTCCATCTCGAACGCGGCGCCGCGCAGGCCGCCGCGGTTCATGCAGCCGATCAGCACTCGCTCGTCGAGCATGCTCGCGCCCCCCTGCCGCGAGGCGATCAGATCCAGGCCGGTCAGCTCCTCGATGATGTCCGGCGTGCCCATCACGCCGTCCACCTCGCCGCCCTGGAGCACCCGCATGATGCGCGCCAAGTAGCCTCTACGGTCGCCGAGCTGCCCGTCCTCGCCCCGCACGTCCAGCACCATGCGCGCCGGGTGGTCGGCGGCGAGGATGACCAGTCGCCCGCCGGGGGCTATCTGTCTGCGGCGGCGCCGCTGATGGGCGTGCGCGAGGATCGCGTCCGGCTCGCCGACCCGCAGCTCGCACAGCGCCGCCCAGCTCTCGTCGTCGATGACCGCGTGCGCCTCGAACTCCCCCATGACCTCACCTCTTGTGGAGGTGTGTCTTCTCTGCGGCCGGTCGCCTGACCTGTCTGGCGGCGACATCTCTTCGCGCCACGGCCGTCAGAACCGCACCAGCGAGACGTCATCGAGCCAGTACGTCCCCGGCCGATGCACGAAGACCGTCACCGTGAAGCGCTCGGTTCCCGGCAGCGTGCGGAAGACGTGGATGTGGTCGGCCCAGGCGCGGTCTGCGGGCTCGGCCGGCGACCGCTCCCAGGAGTATCTATCGCTCGCAGACACCGACTCCCCCGACCTGTCGCGGAAGATCACCCGGGTGATGGGCACGTCCGCGAGGCGCTCGTTCGGCGCCTCGCCGAGTGGGTCGGCGTAGTAGCGCATGGCGAAGCGGTAGTTCCCCGGCTCCACCGACGCCGGGTACCAGGTGAAGCTCGCATGCGAGTCCGGGCCGACCGTGACCTTGATCGACTTCTCTCCCTCGTAGACGCGGTCGCCGGCGATGGCCACGGAGTACTCGCCGTGCCCGCCCACCCGCAGCACCTCCTCAATGCCCTCGCCCACCTCGAACCGCTCCGCGTCCCACCTGTCGAGGATGTTCTCGCCCGTGACCTCAGGCGCGTCTCCGAAGACCAGCTCGCCGAACCTGTCCGGCTGGTGGAAGCCGCCGAGTGTGGGCGAGAGCGCCTGGTACTCGTCAGGCTCGGCGGTCGAGCGCCGCGTCCGGTGCAGGTTCAGCCGCCAGGTCTCGCCCTCCGCGACCCCCTTGACCCCCAGCGTGGCGAAGGGGATGGCGACCTCCACGGTCCAGCCGTCCTCACCCAGGCCCACCGCATGCCGCCAGTCACCCGTCCACTCCACGTCGTGCGTCTGCGGGTCGGCGCTGCGGCTGTCCCACGTCGAGCCGCCGGCGTTGACTGCGAAGTGGAAGTAGTCCCGGCCGTCGCCGTCAGGGTCGATGAGGATCTCCACGTTGTCGGTCCTGAAGAGCTGCGGGTGGTCGGCGGCCAGGGCCTCATGCTGCAGCTCGGCCGTGTTCGGCTCGGCGCAGGCGAAGAGCAGGTAGAGCGCCGCCTCGTCGAAGGCCGCCGCCACGGCCGTGACCGCCCGGGCCTCGCCCGCGCCCATGTTCTCGCGCATCACGGCGCCGCCGGCCGCGGCCTCCCGCCAGGCTGCGTCCCCGCGCCGGCCGTCGATCTCCGGCGGCTCCGCCACACGCGCGGCGCTGAGCGACACCCGGCCCTGCTCCCCGGCCAGCGCGAAGTAGGCGGCGCTCTTGCGCAGCGGCGACCGCGTCCGCTCGTCGTTCCCGCGCACCCACTCGCGGAAGTGCGGCGACCAGCTCTCGCCGATGCGTTCGATGACCTGCTCCCGCTGCTCGATGGCCTCGCGGACCAACTCGCTCACGGCCGGATCAGGCTCGCGGGTGCTCTCGAAGCGCGCGATCCCGGCCAGCGCCCGAGTGGATGCCTCCGCGAACTCGAACTGGTCAAGGACACGCTGCACCCGCGCACGATCCGCGTCGGTCGAGGCCGCCGCCAGCCCCTGCTCCAGCAGCAGGCGCGCCTCCCCCAGAATCGGCTGCCAGGCCTGCAGCAGCACCCCGAAGGCGTGTCCGCGACCGCCCTTGTCACGGAAGTGCGCCGCCTCCTCGGACGGCTCGCCCAACTCCCCGGCCATCGCCCCCACCCAGGCTTCCTCGACCATCTCGTAGTACCCGCGCACCTGCTCGGCCGCATCCCCGTAGAGGTCGGCGTAGTAGCGATCGACGATGGCGTCGGCGTCCGCGTCGGCGTCCCATAGCAGCTTCGCCAGCAGGTAGTAGGTGGGCCCGAGCGCCTCGCGGGTCGGGCCGATGTAGAGGTAGCCGCCGCGGTAGCCCATGCGCTTGATGTGCCGCATGTACTCCACGGTGTGCCGGACGATGGGGGCCGGGAAGCCCATCATGGCGGTGCTGGAGTAGAAGATGTCGTACATGAACATGTAGTCATGGACCGCCGCCCATCCGTCGATCTTCTCCCGGTCCTCGGCCCAGAACTGCTCCGACCCGCCGCGCCACGCGGAGTTAATCGCCAGCACCAGCGCCAGGTTCGGATGCGGCTTGACACGCTCAGGCGGGAGCGAGTAGTAGCTGTAGACGTAGGCGCCCAGGTAACGGTCGGGGAACTCCCGCGAGGTGACCTCCGCGATCTGGTTGTAGAAGGTCATCATGCGGTCGGCCATCAGCGGCTTGCCCTCGCGGCCGCTGCCCTCCGGCCACATGCCCGGGTCCAGCGCCGTGCACTGCTGGCACCGGCAGAAGCCGCTGCCGTCGTTGGGCGAGACCGAGCACATCGTGCGGTCCGGGTGGTCGCGGAAGTACTGCAGGCAGGCCTCCGCGAAGATGCGCACGACCTCCGGGTTCGTGGTGCAGACCTGCCCGCCGTGGTGGCCGGAGTAGTAGCGCGTGACGCGCCGGCCGTCCACCAGCGCGTAGTACTCGGGGTGCTCGTCCGCGTACTGCTCGATGGGCAGGTGCCGGAACCACGCGTGGGAGTGATAGGTCGAGATGCTCTTGCCCAGCCGGTTGCGCCGACCCCACTCGCCGCGCGCGTACCATCTGCCCTCCTCATCCGCAGGGCCGTAGGGCAGCGAGCGGTAGATGAAGTCGGGCTCCTCGGTGTAGTCCAGCGCCGGCACGCTCAGCTCGTCGAGGTCGGGCACGATCGTCCCGAGCTCGTCGTGCCAGTACCACCGCACGCCAACCTGCTCCTCGAGGAAATCGTAGACCGCGTTCATGGTGCCGCAGATGGTGGGCCTGGTGGTGCCCGGGATCTCCAGCGGGCGGTTGCCATCATCCACGCCGACGAAGGCCATGTCCTCGCCCCGCGTTCGGATGATGAAGCCCTCATCTGCAACCTCGGACAGGTCGATGCCCCAGTCCTCCGGCACCCCCACCTCCCCGACGTAGAGGTGCCCGGCCGCCGGATCGGCCTGAGCCACGATTGGCAGCTCGACGCCGGTGGCGCGCCCGATCCACCTCTGCAGCTCATCGGCGGCCACGCGCGCGACCCGCGATGGCTCTTCGCCGAGCACGATCTGGTAGTCGCTGGCCCCCTCGGCGACGATGGTCAGCTCCTGCGCCGCGGCGCACGAGCCCAGCAGAGCGACAAGAGTCAGGACTATCCCGACCTGCCGGATCATTGCTTTCTCCCCTGTGTCCTCAATGGCCTGAGCCGCCCCTTCGCTGCGTCACCCGGCCGGCCCTGCCCCAGGCCGGGGGCCGCCGGTGCGCCACATGGATTGCCCACAGCCGCGGATTGGTAGCAGAAGCCGCCTCCCTCCCTGGCGTTGCCGTCTGGCTGTGCATCAGGCAGAGCCTGGCGACACGAGGGGCGGGCCTCCGTTCCCGCCCGGCCGTTTGCTGTTGTCGTAGGCCGTTCCCGTCGCACGGACGCCCCCATCCGCGCGCCGTTGGCCGTAGGAGGGGGCAGGCCTCACCTCCCCGTCCCTCCCGCCCAGGAGCGGGATGCGCAGGCACGGGACGTCGCCGCTCGGTGCGCGCATCCACACGAATCTGGATGCTGCCTTGCCGCCACACAGCGGTCGCCGCCACTCATCCGGTGTGCTATAATGCCATGACTTTGCGTCCGGCCAGGGAGTTGATACCATGGGAAGCGCCGCATGGACACATCAGGACGAGTGCACGGTCTCGCAGTACGATGATCGCCATTCCGTGGATCTGGTCGGAACCGATGCGGTCCCGACGACCTCCGGCTTCAACGTCGGCGTGGCCTGGTACACGGCCGAGGAGTTCGGCGAGCCGCAGGTGCACGACGACCAGGAGGCCATCTACGTGATCTCTGGTGAGGGCGAGCTGCGCGTGGGCGACGAGGTCGTGACGCTGACGCCGGGGACGGCCGTCTACGTGCCGCCCGGCACCGCGCATGGCGGTCGCCGCACCGCCGCCGAGCCCGTGATGGTCGTGTACGCCCACGGCGCGGTCTGATCCCGCATTCCACGCGCCCAGGGCCCTGCTCATGGCCGCGGGCACAGCCGACGGGCCGGTTCCGCGGCGATCCGGCCTTTCACCGCCCGCGGGCGTTGACGAAGGGAAGCGCATGAGCAACTCCGACGAGCGGCGGTTCCAGGCCAGGCACCCCGATCAGCAGATGCGCACCACCACCGCCATCGGCCTGATCGGCGGCACCTCCTACGTCGCCCTCATCGTGAGCGTCATCCGCTCCATCTTCGTCATGCGCCTGATCGGCCCACGCGGGCGGGGCATCCAGCGGCTGGCGGGTATCTGGAAGGGCTATCTCACCAACGTCTCCATGCCCTGGCGCCACGGCGTCAGCAAGCGGCTTCCACTGGCCGTCGGCGCTGAGGACGCTGAGAGGGCCGCCGAGGTCGAGGATGCCGGCTACTTCGCCACCGCGCTCTTCACCCTCATCGCCGGCCTGGGCATGGTCATCTACGCCATGTTCCTGCTCGGTGGCAGTTGGGAGAGCCGGGTCGCCATCGCCATCGGCGGCGGCCTGCTGCTGGCCGACGACATCATCGCCCTCTACTGGGTCGTGCTCCGCTCCTGGGGCCGCTTCCACGTCCTGGCGGTCGGCGAGCTGGTGCGTACCTTCGGCCAGCTTGTGCTGATGGTCGCCGGCGCCTGGGCGCTTGGCGTCACCGGCGTGATGCTCGGCTGGCTTTTCTCGGCGCTGGTCGTGCTCGCCTACCTGGAGATGGCATCGCGCATCGCCGTGCGGGTCGGCGTCACCTGGTCGCACGTGCGCCGGCTGCTTCTCATCGGGTTGCCCGTGAGCCTGATCTCGCTCTCCGACGCGCTGCTGCGCATGATCGACGGCACGGTGCTGGTGCGCTTTTACGGCGAGGAGCAGTTCGGGCTGTACTCCCTCGCGATGCAGATGGCGAGCTATCTGTTCGCCCTGCCCCGCGCGGCGGGCTTCGTGATCTGGCCCAAGGTGCTGCAGTCCTACGGCGCGGAGGACACGCCGGAGCGCAAGCGGCGGCGCGTGCTGCTGCCCACCATCGGCCTCGCCGCCGCCATGCCCGTCATCGCGGGCGCGGCGTGGCTGCTGCTCCCGCCCATGGTCGGCCTCGTCGTCCCGGACTTCCTGCCCGCGGTGCCGGCCGCGCAGATTCTGAGCATGGGCGCCATCTTCCTGGCCCTCCCGCTCTCCACCGACGCGGCCCTGGTGGCCGACGACCGCGAGCCGCTCGTTATCGCCAGCAAGCTGACCGGCGCCGCAATCGCCGGCGGCGGCACCTGGTACCTGGTCACCCGACGGGCCTCTCTGAGCGGCATCGCAACCGCGGCCTGCACGGGCTTCGCGGCCGCCGCGCTGGTCTCGCTCTGGATCAAGCTCAGCGAGTTCGCGCCCGCCCCTTCCCGGCGGGCCCTTGAGGTGTTGGGGAGCTTCGCCCCTACCGCCTGGGCGGCGGCATCGCTGTGGCTGGTCTACCGCCTGACCGGCCTGCTGGCGCTCGACATCGCCGCCTTCAGCGCCGCCCTGCCCGCCCTGGTCCTGTTCCTGATAATCAGCTCGCCCTGCCTGCTCTACGCGCACTGGCGCACGGGCCTCGGACATGAGATCGCGGCCATCGTCCGCGACAGACTCAGCCGCTGACAGTACAGGAGGAAACGATGATGGAGAAGGCCACCATCGAGCTGCTGCGCGAGCTCACGGAGGCGAACGGGGTTCCGGGCTTCGAGAGCCGCATCGCGCAGATCATGCGCTCGCACCTGGAGGACGTTGCCGAGATCAGCACCGACGGCCTCGGGAGCCTGATCGCGCGCATGGAGGGCTCCTCGGAGCGCCCGCGCGTGATGCTGGCCGGCCACATGGACGAGATCGGCTTCATGGTCAAGCTCGTGACTGAGGACGGCTTCGTGAAGTTCGCGCAGCTCGGCGGGTGGTGGGAGCAGGTGCTGCTGGGGCATCGCGTGGTAATCGAGACCTCGAAGGGCCCCGTGACCGGGCTCATCGGCGCCAAGCCCCCGCACCTGCTCCAGGAGGAGGAGCGCAAGAAGATTACACAGCGACGGGACATGTTCATCGACGTGGGCGCGAGCGACCGCGAGCAGGCCACGGAGGAGTTCGGCATCCGGCCCGGTGACGCGATCGTGCCCTGGTCGCCCTTCGAGGCGCTCGCGGGCGGCGACCGCCTCATGGCGAAGGGCTGGGACGACCGCGTCGGCGTCGCCCTCGCCATCGAGACCCTCCAGGCCCTGCATGGCAAGAATCATCCCAACACGCTCTTCGGCGTCGGGACCGTGCAGGAGGAGGTCGGCCTCAGAGGCGCCGAGACCTCCGCCGATGTCGTGAACCCCGACGTGGCGCTCGTGCTCGAGACCGGGATCGCGGGCGATGTGCCCGGCATCAAGGACGACGAATCGGCGCTCAAGCTCGGCGCCGGCGCCGGCATATACGTACTCGAGGGCTCGGCCATCCCGAACCTGCGACTGCGCGACCTCGCCATCGACCTGTGCGAGGAGCATGGCCTCGACTGCCAGCTCACCGTGCTCGAGCGCGGCGGGACGGACGCCGGCCGCATCCACATCCACGCGCGCGGGGTGCCCAGCCTCGTCCTGGGCGTGCCGACCCGCCACATCCACTCCCACTCGGGCATCATCAGCGCCCGGGACTACGAGACCACGCTGAAGCTCACCGTGGCGTTGTGCGAGGCGCTGGACGAGGACAGGGTTGCTGCCCTGACCGCCTGAGCTCGATGTTTCATGTGGAACATCCGTTCGATACGCGGCTGGGGAGTGAGAGCCATGCGCAGCTGCCTCAACACCGCCACGACCCGGGGCAAGCCCCTGGCCGACGACGTTCGACTATGCGGGCGCGTCGGCTTTGAGGGCATCGAGATCGACACCGGCAAGCTCGACGAGTTCCTGCAAGGCGGCTCGGTCGAGGACCTGCGCGCCCTGCTCGACGACTGCGGCGTCGAGTGCGCGGGCCTGATGGCCTTCGCCTTCACGCCCTTCGGCGACAGGGCCGAGCAGCTCGAGCGCATCCGCCGCTACGGGCCGATCTGCCGCGAGCTGGGCGGGCGGATGTTGCTGTCCTTCATCGCCGAGCAGCCACCGCAGCCGATGACGCACCGGGAGGCGGTCGCAAGCGCGGCCGAGGCGGCGACCGAGTACGCTGAGGCCGCCGCCGAGAGCGGGATGCTGCTCGCGCTCGAGCCCATAGGCGGGCGCGAGTTCATGGGCGGCCCGACCGACGCGCTCGCCGTGATCGAGGCCGCGGACCACCCCTCCCTGGGCGTCATGGTGGACACCTTCCACTACTACAAGTCCGGCGTGGTGCCCGCAGACGTGGCCGCCATCCCTCCCGAGCACCTGCTCATCGTCCACATCAACGACTGCGAGGACCTGCCCCGCGACCAACTCACCGACGCCAACCGCCTTTACCCCGGCCTGGGCGTGTTGCCTCTCAATGCCTATCTCGATGCCCTACGAGAGACCGGCTACGACGGCTTCCTCTCGGTAGAGATCTTCCGCGAGGAGTACTGGGCCGACGATCACGAGAGCATCGTGCGCAACGCCAGGGAGCACCTCGAGCGCGTGCTCGAGTCCTAAGCACGACGATGGGAGGTCATGCCATGAATCGCGTCAGAATGGGCTTCGTCGGAGCAGGCTACATGGGCCAGCTCGCGCACATCGCCAACTATGCCGCGCTTGATGGGGCCGAGCTGGTGGCGCTGGCCGAGCCGCGCTCGAAGCTGGCGCAGGAGGTCGCATCGTGCCACGGAATCGAACGCGTGTGCCACGATCACCGCGAGTTGGCCAACGACCCGGAGGTTGAGGCCGTGGCCGCCATCCTCCCCCAGCGGCTCGTCTCACCGGTGGTGCGGGACCTGCTCGACGCCGGGAAGCACGTGATCACCGAGAAACCGATGGGCGTGTCCTCGGAGGAGTGCGCGGAGCTGGCGGCGTTGGCCGAGGAGCGCGGCCTGGTCTATCAGGTCGGCTACATGAAGCGCCACGACCCGGGGGTGCGGCTCGCCAGGCGGATGCTCGAGGGGCTACTGGAGAGCGAACGGCTGGGGGGGCTGCAGTTCGCGCGCGTCTGGTGCTTCGGCGGGGAATGGAAGTACGGCATCGAGCCGCCCATCACCACGGACGAGCCGGTGCCTGACGGCGTCTCCCCGGCGCGGCCCTCTCCACAGTGGATTCCACAGGATCTCCACGGGCTCTTCAACCGGATACTCAACGTGGATTCACACGTTACCAACCTGCTGCGCTTCCTCATCGGCGACTACGATCTGGAGGTCGCGGCGTGGCGGGAGGGCAGGCCGCTGGTCGTGCAGGGCTGGGCGGAGTGCGGGGCGAGCTGCGTCTTCGAGCTGGGACATCTGCCCGCACCGCGCTGGCACGAGGGCGTGGAGCTGTTCTTCGCGGAGGGCACGCTGCGCATCGAGCCGCCGCCGCCCCTGCGGCGGCAGGCCGTGGCGCGGGTCGTCCTGCACGAGATGGGCGAGAGGCCGCGCGTCATCGAGCCGGCGGCGGCGCCCGGCTGGGCCTTCGCGGACCAGGCGCGCCACTTCCTCGCCTCCGTGCGCGGACGGGAGCGGCCGGCCTCACCCGCCTCCGACGCCGTCCGCGACGTCCAGCTCGCCGAGCAGGCCGTGCGGTTGGTCATGGACACGCGTAACGCAGGGTAGGCGGATGTTTCATGTGAAACATTCGTTCGAAGGATGATCGAATGCTCATCGACAGCCACGCGCATCTGACCGACAGGCGCCTGTACTCTGACCTCGACGGCGTGCTTGAGCGCGCCGCGGAGGCCGAAGTGCAGGTGATCGTCACCGTGGGCACCGACCCGGCGTCGAACCGGGCGGTGGCCGAGCTGGTGGCGGAGGCGCCGCGCGTCTTCGGCACCGTCGGCGTCCACCCGCACGAGGCCACGGTGGTCGGCGAGGACGTGCTCGCGGAGATGGCCGGGCTGGCCCGGCAGCCCGGCATCGTGGCCATCGGCGAGACCGGCCTGGACTTCTACCGCGACCTCTCCCCGCGCGACCGGCAGGAGATGGCGTTCGTGGAGCAGATCCACCTCGCACGGGAGCTGGAGCTGCCGCTGGTGGTGCACAGCCGCGACGCGCACGAGCGCACCGTGGCGATCCTCCAGCGCGAGGGCGGCGGGGAGCTGCGCGGGGTCATGCACTGCTTCTCCGCGGACATGGGCATCGCGAACCGCGTGCTGGCGCTGGGGATGCACATCGGCATCGCCGGGCCGGTGACCTACCCCAGGGCCGAGACGCTGCGCCAGGTCGCCCGGCACGCGCCGCTGGGGAGGCTGCTGGTGGAGACCGACTCCCCGTATCTGCCGCCGCAGAGGCACCGCGGCGAGCGGAACGAGCCCGCCTACGTCATGTACGTGGCCGAGCGGATCGCGCAGGTGCGCGGGATCAGCTTCGACGAGGTGGCCCGGGCGACGAGCGCCAACGCGGCGGGGCTGTTTGGGATCGAGGTCTGAGCGGGGCGAAGCCGCGCAAATCGTTGCCGTTGTGCCCCCGGCGCCCTCGCCGGGGGTGGCCCGAAGGGCCACTGCCGCTCGCGTCGGCCTCCTGCGCTGCCAACGACAGAGGCGGGACGGCCGGTCGGAAGCCCGGCCGCTCCAAACGGCGCCTCAGCGCTTAGCGGACGCGTGCGCCGGGGAAGCGGTCGGGGACCCACTCAGTGGGCTCCTCGCCCAGCTCGCACTGCGCCGCGTCGGCCCAGTATGTGCCCTCGTCCTGACAGTAGATGCCCACCCAGATGTTCGCCGGCCGGCCGATGGCGTCTGCGGCAAAGACCCCGGTCACGTGGTAGCGCTGCCAGTCGGTCGTCAGTTCATGGGTCTCGAAACCGTCGCCGACGCGCAGGGTCGCCCGGACGCCGGGCCGGTCGGCCTTCAGGTAGACTGAGAAGCAGTAAGGCTCCCCGGGCTTCGCTTCAGGAGACTGCCTGACGCTCGAGTAGGGCCGGATCTGCCCCTCGCCGCCGTAGTTGATGGTGCGCATTGAACACTCGCCGTGCCACGCCTCGTCGAAGTCCTGCGTCCACTGCGCGCCCGGTTCGCCGATGCGCGGACTCACGCGAGCGGGCGGCCACCACATGTCCGGCCAGCCGGGCAGGGCGGCGTGCTCGAAGCTGGCGTTGGCGAGCAGGTTGCGACTCTCGGCGGCGGGGCCAAGCTCCTCGAGGAAGGCGTTATCCCACCACCCCTCGCCGCCCACGCGGTAGAGGCTCAGCCAGACGCGCAGCTCGACCGGCTCATCGCCGGTCTCGATTGTGCGCTCCAGCGACTGCCACTTGTCGCTTGACGAGCGGAGGGTCAGGCTCGGCGCGTCATCGACGCCGTGACCGTCGTGGCCGATCATCATCATCGAGATGCGGCCGGTGCCAAGTGTGATCGTCCCCCGCATCTCGCAGCCGTAGCGGTAGCGCGTATTCGGCTCAAGTGTAATCCAGTCGCTGATGATACAGGCGTTGCCGAAGTCATTGTCGCGGGTGATGTGCAGGCAGCGCCCCTCGCCGTCCTCGCGCTCGACGAACTCGACGGTCGCCGGCGCGTTTCCGGCGCCGCCACCAGGGCTGACGGTCCACCCATCAGCCGAGTCCAGCGTCCCTCCGGCCGGCAGGATATTCCGCTCCGCCGGCGGCATGCTGCTTACACGCGGCTCTTCCAGCTTCGCCAGCGCCTCCCCCCCGATGATCACCGTGAGCCGCGTCTCGTCGGCAAGCTCGTGGCCCGCCAGTCTGTAGGCGCGCACGCCGTATGGCTCGATCGTGTCCTTGAAGCCACCGTTGCGCACGGCCAGCGTCACATCCGCGAACATCCGGCTGACCGTCACCTTGCCGCCCAGCCCCTCTACGTCGAAGCGCACCATGGCCTCGTTGGGCTCGGTGTTGGCTGCGAGGATCACCGGAGTTCCGCCCGGCTCGGCGAGCAGGCATGCGTGCACCAGGGGGTAGTCGAACGCACGCGCCTCGATCGGCTCGTACGCGATCTCCTGCTGAGGCCGGAGTGTCAGCAACGCAGGCATCAATGCCCGCACCCGCCGCGTCACCTCGTGGAAGTTCTCCCAGCTCGCGCGGTGGTAGACCGGGTTGCGGAAGTACAGCAGCCCGCGCGCGCCGTAGATCAGCGCCACGAAGCTCTGGCACATCTGCTCCTCGGGCAGCAGCGGGCGCACCGAGCCGGAGTAGTACTCCGCCTGCGGCACGATCCACACGGTGGAGTGCATCTCGTCGGCGAAGCGCTTCGCGCGCTCAGTGCAGATCGCCATGTAGACGATGCCGCGGCGGAAGTCCGAGCGCTCCTGGTGGCCCATCTGCATGTACGGGTCCACGCCCACGAGGTCCATCGTGCTGTGCCAGCCGGGCTCGTCCGGCGTCCAGCTTGAGAAGAGCACCAGCAGCGGGTGGTGGGGGTCCATCGCGTGGGTGCCGTCGTAGAGGTGCTTTGAGGCGATGCGTGGGTACTCCCCCGAGGGCTCGTCAATGCCGTAGTACGCGAGCAGCGCCGGGTGACCGCGCAGCGCCTCAATCACCGGCGGCAGGTCGCGCTCGACGGTTGCCTTCACCACCTCGGCGAACTGCGGATCGGACCTGCTGATGCCCGCGTGTCGCGGCCGTACACCCTCCTCCGTGCGGAAGTAGCGCGGCAGATACGCGACAAGCTTCATTCCGTGCGCCTGTGCGGCGTCGGCGATGTCGGTGGGGGTGTGCTCGTCCCAGTCATAAGCGACGGCGAAGGAGCTGACCGTGTTGAAGCCCGCCTCGGCCTGACCGGGGACATCCTCGACGTTCACTGCGAGCATCCCCAGCGGGAAGAACGGCTCGCCGCCCACGAGGGCGACGGCACGAGCCCGGTCGATCTTGACCTCGTTCGGCCGCGGCTCGCGCTTCGCGAGAACGAGATCCTGCCGCGCGATCTGCTCGCCGTCCGCATCGCTGAGCACGACGGCCAGTGCGTGCTCGCCGAGAGCGAAGCCGTCCAGCGACAGCTCCAGTGCCTGCTCTCCAGGTGCAGGCTCCGTCGCGCTCCCAAGCGCTCTGCCATCGGCGTCCTGCACGCGCAGCACCCATCCTGCGAGCGCGTCTTCGGGCGCCCGGACATGGCAGAGAGCGCGCGCGACCTGTTCCGTCGAGTAGAACGACCGGTCCAGCCAGGCCGAGAGCGGGCTCAGCGGCGTGGTGTCCTGCACCACGAGCCACTGCCGCAGCTCACCGGAGTCGGGATCCACCAGCCGCAAGGTCACCGACCGATCGGACGGCACCGCCGCCGGCACGAACAGCGTTAGGTCCCGCTCGTCCTTGGCGCCCATCTCCAGCGGCACGCTGAGCGCCGACGGCTCGCCGCGCGAGGGGTCGTCGGTCACCCGCAGCTCCAGCGCGCCCGGCCGGCCGGTGAGGTTCTGCGCGTGCACGGCCAGGTCGTAGCCCCAGCCCTGGTCGGCCTCGCGGTAGGTCGCCACGCGCGGGTCGGTCAGCAGCGGGGCGAAGGGCGCGCCCTCCGCCGCCAGCGGCTCCATGGGCGGGAAGTGCTCCAGCTCCTTGTACAGCCGCTCGACCGGCGCGATGCACGACCACTGCGTCGGCTCGGTGCGCTTGTTGCGGCACAGGTTGAGATACCACCGCTCCGTCCCGCCGCCCGCGATCATGGACAGCGGCAGGGCGATCTCCGCCACCCAGCCGTCGTCGGTGACCGCCGTCGCCGAGCGCCAACCCGTGTCCCATCTGCGGTAGGGGTTGCGCTCGGGCCAGCCGTGCTGCTCGGCGCGGATGTTGTTAGCGGAGAGCAGGAAGTGGTAGTAGTAGGAGCGGTCCGCGGTGGGAACGATGAAGATCTCCACCGAGTCATCGTGGTTGACCGGCCCGTCGTGCACGGTCTGCTCGCGCACGATCGCGTCCGGGTTGGCCTCGTGGCAGAGGAAGCCAACGTAGAGCCAGACGCCGTCGTGGCAGAGCCACGCCTGGGCGGGCTCAAGCGGCTCCTCGTGCGTGCCGGGCACCATGAAGTCCGCCAGGACCGTGGCCTGCCGCCAGCAGGAGTCGTCGAGCGCGCCATCCACGGTCGGCGGGGCCTCGATCCGCGGGACGTCGATCTGCTG
The DNA here is from genome assembly GCA_029820945.1 of Candidatus Zipacnadia bacterium. Classification (GTDB taxonomy): domain Bacteria; phylum Armatimonadota; class Zipacnadia; order Zipacnadales; family UBA5352; genus JALGUJ01. Next base: position 31,077 of record JALGUJ010000011.1, read on the forward strand.
CGCTGCGGCACCGGCACCGACCATCAGGACCAGAAGCAGAGCGATCCTCGCTTGAAGCACGGTGCGTCTCCCTCAGTCGATGAAGTAGACCTCGCGCGGGTTGTCGTGCAGCCAGCGGCGGGCGATCTGCAGCGCGCGCGCCTCATCGAAGTCCCCGGCCTCAATGCGCTCGGCCAGCACCTCCGCCAGGATGTCGCGGACCTTCGTCAGCACGCCGTACACGTTCTCGACCGCCCACCAGTAGTCCCCGCCCCAGGCGATCACGCGGTTGATGGGCAGCATGTCCAGCCACAGGTGCCAGGCCTGCTTCGTCAGCCGCGGCGCCAGCAGGTGGCTCCAGCAGGCGTTGAGGTAGATGTTGGGCAGCGTGCGGCACACGAAGGCCGCGTCCACCGGCTGCGGCGTCGCCGCGTGGAAGACGTCGAAGCGCGTATTCGGGTGCGCCTTCGCCAGCGGGAAGACGAGCGTCGGGCGGATGTTCGTGATGTCTGCGCCCATCCCCGCCCACACGCCGGTGTGCTGCACCGCCACCAGGTCCAGCTCCCCGCAGAGCTCGTAGAGGAAGTCGAGTAGGTAGGCGTTGACCGCCGTGCCGTCGTCGAGCCGCGACTCGCCGGCCATCAGCCGGGGGTAGGCGAGCTCCGCGGCGTCGCGGTCGCCGGGGATGTAGCGGTGCACGTGGCCCTTGACTCCGATCATGCCCTCGGACTTCCTGGCGCGCACGCGCGCCTCGACGATCTCCAGCAGCTCCGCCAGGCTGCCCGGCGCGTCGTGGCCGTCCCCGGCACAGGCGTCGATGATGCTCTGGCGGGTGCCGCTCCCGATGAGGTCCGGGCCGTGCAGAATGGGCCGGAACAGGTCGGTCTGCCACATGGTGCGGTTCTGGTTCAGCACCGTGACGATGTTGCAGGCCTCGCGCAGATAGCGCTCGTACATGCCCTCGGTGTTGTTCGCGCGCATCTGCTCGGAGACCCGCTCGTAGTTGTCCGCGGTCAGCTCCTCCTCACCGAAGAAGCGCCGCAGCGCCATCAGTGGCGGCTGGGCGACCGCGCTCGTGCGCACCAGGTCGAGGTACGGCGCCAGCGCCTCCCACTTGCGGTCCAGCGGCGCGGTCTCGTCGTCGAGCAGGTCAACGTCCGCCGGGGGCATGCCGGCGAGCGTCAGGTCCACGCGCAGGTACTGGTGGAAGAGCAGGAAGATGTCCACGTTGCGCTCGACGCGCATGGGCTCGGGGTGCAGATGCTCGTGGGCGTCCACGGTGGGCATTTCGCACATCGCGTTGAAAAGGGCCTGCTTCTGGTCCGGGTCGAAGTTCACGCTGGGCCTCCTGTCGCTGGGAGGGGCCGGATGCCTATCCGGCCCGTCGCTGCGTCCGCATCCGATTCCGCGGCCTCCGCAGACACGGCGTCGCGGTAGGGCATTGCGGTCAGTTCCCGTCAGGCCGTCAGGAACGGCGGGCCGGTCAGGCGACTGAGACCTGGCTCGCCGCCGCTCGCAGGTCTCAGCCATCACTGCGTTCGGGCCGGCCCCCCCGACGGCGTACGCGCTCTCGTCAATCGAAGAACGGGAAGAGCTCTCGCAACCGGTCCCCGTCGGGAACGCTCCCGTACTGGGAGATCATTACCGTCTCGGCCGTGGCGATCGCATTCCCCCGCTCCTGGCCGTACCACTGCACCAGGCAGTCGCGGGCGTCGTCGGCCACGTCGGCGAAGCGCTGCGCCAGGCGCTCGCCCAGCCACTGCCGGCGCTCGCCCTCCGGCACCGGATCGGAGAAGCGGAGGTTCCACTCGTACATCTGCGACTCGTGGCAGTGCACCATGTCGCACTTGCGCTCGAAGACGTCGTCCGTGTCGATGGCGACGGTCGGCACATAGGGCGTGGGCTCGGTGAAGCGGTCGTAGGTATAGCCCAGCACCGGCGAGCGCTCCAGCTCCGGCGTCAGGGCCATGACGTTGGGGATGGTGCAGCCGAAGATCGCGTCCTGCACCAGCACGCCCACCGCGCGATGGTCGGGGTGGTAGTCGCAGGGGCGGTGGCAGATGACGAGGTCGGGGCGGAACTCCCGGATGGCGACGATGGTCATGCCGCGGTAGAACAGATTGGGCTCCAGCGCGCCGTTGTGGATATCGAAGACCTCGTACTCGATGTCGGCGACGCGCGCGGCGCACTGAGTCTCCTGGTAACGCCGGCGGGCCAGCGGCCCGCCGCCCATCTCGTGGTGGCCCGTGTCGCCGTTGGTCATCGAGATGAACTTGACGGCGTGGCCCAGCGCGCGCCACTTCATCGCCATCCCGCCGCAGCGCAGGTCGCTGTCGTCGGGATGGGCGCCGAAGACCAGGACTCGGATAGGCTCATCAGGCATCGGCTTCACTCCAGACGGGAAACGGAACGATTTGCTGATCGGCACGAGCGAACGGCCCGCGACCGGCAATTGCGCAGAGCTGCGCCACGAGCGACGACCTCGGGCACGAGATGCGAATGCTACGGCTCTCCCAGCGCCTCGGCGATCTTGCCCGCAACGAAGTCGCGTGCGGCCTCGGCCTGATCCCGCTTAGTGTGCTCGACGCTGAGGAAGCCGTCGTAACCGACCTCCGCCAGCGCGCGCAGGTAGGCCACGTAGTCCTGCCGCCCCTGGCCCGGGCCGGGGAGCGTCCGCACGCCCCGGTCGAAGCGGACGTCCTTGGCGTGAGCGGCGAAGACCGGGGCGCCCGGCACGTTCATGATGCGATGGTAGTAGCCGGGCAGGTCGTCGAGGTCGGCCTCGGTCATGGTGTTGGGCGGGTCCATCAGCACCCCCAGCGCGCGGGTGCCGATGATTCCGGCGGCCTCGGCCACCTGCTCCACCGTCCCCACCACACACTGGTCGTAGAGCTCGATGGCGACGCGCACTCCGCACTCCTCGGCGACGGCGGTCTCCTCGGCCAGCCCCCGGTAGACGATGCGCCGCTGCTCGGCATCGGTCGCGCTGCCGAAGCCGCCCCAGGTCACGGCCACATCCGTGCCCAGCGCCGGGGCGAGCGCGATTATCTCCTTGACCTCGGCCAGGCCGGCGCACATCCAGTTGTGCTGCTCGGTGAGCAGGTCGGTGTATGCGCTCACCGCCGCCACCGCCACATCCTGGGCCTCGAAGATCGCCGCCATCTCCTCCACTGGCAGCGGCGGCTGGCCCGGCCAGCCGATCTGCAGGCCCTCGAAGCCGAACTCCCGCGCCCAGGCCAGCTCGGGGGCGAGGCTCTCCGCGCTCAGGCTCGGGAAGTGCGCGCCCGGTTCGGCGGGCTCAAGTCCCGACCGGATGACCACGACCGCGGACAGCTTCATGCTCCGTCGTGCCTCCGACCTCAGAGTTCGGACAGCGCCTCGTACATGGCCATCACGTTCTCGGGCGGGACGTCGTGCTGGATGTTGTGCACCTGGCAGAAGACGAAGCCGCCGCCCTCCGCGAACTGATCGACGCGGTGCTTGACCTCATCCCTGACCTGCTCAGGGGTGCCGCGGTCCAGCACGCGTTGGGTGTCGCAGCCGCCCCCCCAGAAGGTGAGGTCGTCGCCGAACTCGCGCTTGAGCAGAGCCCCGTCCATGTTCGCGGCCGAAACCTGGACGGGGTTGATCGCGTCCACCCCCAGCTCGATGAGGTCCGGCAGCAGGTCGTAGATGGAGCCGCAGGAGTGCAGCAGCAGCGGCTTGCCCGAGAGCCGCTTGATCATCCCCCAGAGCCGCCGGTGATAGGGCTTCACCATCTCCCGGTAGAGCTCGGGGGAGAGCTGTGGGCCATCCTGCTGGCCGAGGTCATCGTTGACCTGGATGATGTCAACGTGCTCGCCGACGGCCTCGATGTAGCGCTGCACGCGCGGGGCGTAGCAGTCCACCAGCCGCCCCATCAGGTGATGCGCCAGGTCCTTGTTCGCCACCAGGTCCATCATGAAGTCGCCGAAGCCGCGCAGCACCTGGCCCGCGGCGAAGACGTGCACCCACAGGTTAGCGACGATGAAGCGGTCGGTCTCCTCGTGCAGGCAGCGGGCCTTGGCGGCGAGGTCCCTGTAGCTCTCGTCCATGTACTCGGGCCAGTCGAAGGTCTCGAGGTGCTCGATGCCGGCCTCGATATCGTCAGGGGTCGTGGCGTCGGCGAACGGCGGGTTGACGGGGTCGAAGTAGCAGCCACCCTCGGGGCAGAGGGCGGCGGGGACTCCGTCATCGCGCAGGATCGCCCACCCGCCGTCCCACTCGTCGATCGCCAGATGCTGGGGGATCTCGCAGGGAGAGCCGTCCTGGAGCGTCCAGGGCTTCCACGAACGGGGCTCGTTGAGCAGGGGCATAGCATCGGCGCCGATGGCGTCCAGGACCGGCTCCTCGACCTTGGCGATCATCTGGCCGATGTCGTAGATCCTCGTGGAGCCATCGATCCCGAGGTAGTCGGTGAGGCGGTTGTAGGCGATGCCCATGATGCCCGAGGACTCCGAGGCCCCCAGGTCCACGGGTACGCGGTCGGGCTCCTCATGACGCAGCGCGGCCGCGATGCGCTCCCGCGAGGTCATCTGCAGGCCTCCCACGGCCTTGATGCAGCCCCCCGCACGGCGATGCGCCCCCGCGCGATCCACCAGCCAAGGACTGAGCCACTTCCACGCCCGGCGTGGCATACCTTTGAGGGCCGGCGCTTTCGCCCCCGATGACCGCCGGCTCACGTACTCGCCGACCAGGTGAGCGTGTGCGGGCCCCTCATCACCACGCCCAGGGGCGCTCGGGCAGCGGGTCGCGCGACATGGCGATGCGGTCGAGCAGCAGGCCCTCCATCTCCGACCGCTGCGCGGCGTAGCCCGGATCGGCCCAGAGGTTGTCGAACTCGCCCGGGTCGCTGCGCAGGTCGTACAGCTCGCCGAAGTCCTCGCCGGGGTAGTGGATGAGCTTCCACTCGTCCGTGCGCACCGCCCACTCGGTGATGCGCTCGGGCTCGAGGCCGCGCGCGGCCAGGTCGGGGGCCTGCCGCTCCTGCATCAGCACCGACTCTCGCCCGCGTGCGTCCTCATCCCCGCGCAGGATCGGCGCCATCGACCGGCCCTGGACGCCCGCGGGCTGCTGCACGCCAAGCAGATCCAGGATCGTGGGCATGATGTCCACGCCCTCGACCAACTCCTCGGTCACCGCGCCCGAGGCACCGCCCGGCAGCCGCCAGATCATGGGGACGTTCGTGACCTGATCGAACAGGAAGGGGCCGTGGCGCCACTGGAAGTGGTCGTTGAGCGACAGGCCGTGATCGGCGGTGAACAGCACGAGCGTGTCATCGGCGATGCCCAGCTCCTCGAGCGCGGCGATGATGCGCCCGAACTGGTGGTCGAGGAAGCGCACCTGGTCGTAGTAGCTGCCGATGTACTCGCGGAGGGTGGCCTCGTCGGGCTGGCGGCCGTTGGCCACGTAGCCCTCGTAGCACTCGCGGTACCAGTCCGGCTTCTTGCGCAGGTCGTCGGCGCGCAGCTCGGGGACGGGCACGTCGGCGGGATCGTAGTGCCTGGCCCAGCCCGCCGGCGGCGTACAGGGCGGCGATAGCTCGTGGAAGGAGCAGTGGCAGTAGAAGGGCCTCTCACCGGCGGCCTGGCGCTCGATGAAGTCGATGGCCCGGGAGGTGATCCACTGCAGCTCGTGCGCCTCCTCGGGCATGTTCCTCCGGGTTCGGGCCTGCTCGGACAGCTCGGGGTGCTCCTGGTCGATGAACTTGAGGTACTCCTGGCCCAGGCGGTTCTCGGAGATGTGCACCTCGCTGAAGCCGTAGTAGGGGCCCTGGATCATCGGGACGTTGCCGGGGTACTTCTGCTGCGGCTCAAAGTGGATCTTGCCAGCCGCGCAGGTGGCGTAGCCGGCCTCGGAGAGTACCTGTGGCAGCGTCGTCTCACTCCGGCTCAGCGGCACACCGTTGGCCCAGACGCCGTGGATGTGGGGATAGCGGCCGGTGTAGATGGAGGCGCGGCTGGGCATGCAGACGGAGTGGGTGCCGAAGGCGCGCTCGAAGCGCACGCCGGCCTCGGAGAATGCGTCGACGTGCGGCGTCTCGAGCAGCTCGTTGCCGTAGCAGCCCACGGTGTCCTTGCGATGGCCGTCGGTGATGAAGACGACGACGTTCCTCGGGTTCATGGCTTCCTCCCCGCGTGAAGCGTCTCGCGATCCAGCGCGCGTGCCGCCGCCGGCCCGTGTGATGTTGACCGCCTGGCCCCCGCACTCCTCCCGTCCGGGAGGTGGCTTGGTCGGGGCAGCCCCGCACAGGTCTCGGGCGGGCCCGGTCGGGCCCGCCCGCATCCCCCATCACCACCTGTCGATGCGCCTCACCGATGACTACTGCGCCGCGACCGTGAACTCCGCCTCAGCGGTCTGGCTCGAGAGGACCTCCCGGGCCGTGACGCGCCAGGTGCCGCTCTGGGCGTTGTAGGCGATTGGGATCTCGACGTCCGCGACGCCATCCTGGACGATCAGCTCGCGCCGGGGCCAGGCCTGCTCCGTGCCATCGGGCCGGAAGACCCTCAGCTTGACGGGTAGGAGTCCCTGACCGCGACCGCGGACCCGCACGACGCCCTCGAGCGTCTGGCCGGGCGCGACGGGCCCGCGCAGGTCCAGCACGACCTCGCCGATGGCCTCATCGGACAGGGCGTAGAGGTTCGCGAAGCCCACGCGCAGCTCGCCCGCGATCTGGTCGGTCTCGCCCAGGTAGCGGTCGTTTCGCAGGTCGTAGACGTGCCTCGGCCGGGGCAGGATGGTCGTCGCCGGGCCGTCCTCACCGGCGGTCTTGAACAGGCCGATCACCGTGATGCCCTCGGTCTCCCAGCGCACCGTCTCGGTCCAGCGCAGCGGGCCGTCGCCTGCGCGCTGCCGGAAGGGCGACTCCATCCCGGCTATCCGGTAAATCGCGCCCAGCAGCCGCCGGATCGGCATCTCCTGCATCTCCTCGCGTAGCGCGCCGTATGCCTCCAGCGAGAAGTTCAGCAGCACCGCCGTGCCCTCGCCGAAGTCGTTGACGATCATCAGCGGCACGCCCTCGTGCTCGGCAAGGGCCTCGCCACCCGCGAGCTGGAGCGCCGGGTCGATGCGCGTGTCCAGGGCCAGCGAGATCTCCTCGCCGCCGACGGTGGTGTCAAGCGCCAGGCTAACCTCCTCCATCTGCGGCCAGTCCTCGGCGGTGGGTCGCTGTGTCACGCCGAAGACGTCGTCCAGCGCGCCCGCCTCGCGGAGCGTGCAGTGCCCGTCGCGGATGCCTGGCCGCAGGTCGGCGATGAGCAGACCGCCGGCGCGCACGAACTCGCGGATCTCGCCCGCGACCTCGTCGGACATGGCCCTGCCCAGCGGCAGGATCAGCGCGCGCTCGTCACCGTCGTTGAGGTCGCCCTCCAGGACCGTGTCGTCGCTGAGGTAGTGGGCCTGGTAGCCGAGGTCCTGAGTGGCCTCCAGGAAGGCGTTGTGCGATAGATCGATCATCCCGCCGCGCCGCGGGGCGATGCCCTCGGCGAAGGCCGACGGGATGGAGTAGAGCAGGCCGATGCCGTCGTGGGGCATGGCCATCTGCAGCATCATGGTGCCGAGGCCGTCCTGGATGTCCTGCATCTCATCCACGATCACCTGGCTGGTGTCGTCCCAGGGGTGGAAGTCGGGGGCCAGGAAGCCGTGGAAGCGGCCGATGTTGTCCCAACGCCACCACCAGACGCCGTGGTAGCCGTTGCTGATCATCCGCCACATGCGCTGGACCATGGGCCGGGCCTCGCGGCTGTAGCCCATCCAGTTCGAGGTGATCAGTTCGCGCGGGGCCAGGGAGCGTATGATGTCATCGCCGACGCTGGGGTAGGGGCCCCAGAAGCCGACGCGCCTGATGATCTCACCGTAGTCGTCGCCGAAGCGGCCGGCGCCCTCGAAGCCCGTGATGGCCAGCGGGTCCATGGCGGCGTAGGCCCGGGCGTACTTGCCGCAGTACACCGCGTAGTTGTAGCGCTTGAAGGCCTGGCGGTCGTACCAGCGGGCGAAGTGCCCGGCGTTGAGGGCCGCCTGCTCGTTGATGTCGCCCTCCTTGAACAGCTCGATCTCATCGAAGGAGCCGTACTCGCTGCCCCAGGAGGCGTTCAGGGCCTCGATGGTCTCGTACTGGCCCCGCAGCCACTCGCGGTAGGCCTTCAGGCACTCGGGGTGCGCGCAGGCGCCCCAGGTGTTGTTCTCGTCGCCGAGCGAGTAGACGTACACCCCATGCCGGCGCGCGGGCAGGTACCTGTCGGCGATCTCCTGAATGTATTCGCTGACCGCCGGCTCGTTGTTCCAGCAGACCGGCTGCATCACGCCGTCCTCGCCGATGTTCTCCAGGATGCGCGTGGTGTAGGGCACGTAGGCGAGGTCGTTCGCGGCGATCTCCGGCGGCGGGGAGCCGCCGCTGAGCATGACCGTCACGCCGCTGTCGCGCATGCTGCGCAGGCCCCAGTATCCCAGCACGCCCCTGGGGAAGGCCCACATCACGAAGTTGAACTGCCCGCGACAGCGCCTGGGGACGGTGAACTGGGCGTAGGTGCCGTCCACCTCACCGTCGCCATCGAGCAGCGCCGCCTCGGCGCGCATCAGGATGGTGCGGTCCTCAGGCACCCTGAAGCTGAAGGGCACCTCCCCCGCCTGCGGCCGCCTCTCCTCCCGCGCGACGACGCGACCCTCGGCGTCGCGCAGGCGCAGGACGAGCCGCTCATCCCCCGTGAACTCCTGGCCGCGCATGGCAACGGTCCCCGTGATGGTCTCCCCCACCTCGCCGAACGGCATCGCGTCCTCAGTCGCTCCCTCGAGGGTCACGCTCTCCACACCGCGCGTGGAGGTGACCCTGACCGTCTGCGCGCCGAAGGCCTCGGCACCGCGCGGGCTGGTGACCACCATCTCCATGAAGTGGTCGCCGGCCGGGAGCTTGGGCATGGGGACGCGGACGCCGGCCGCGCTGCCCTGCTCGCACTCGACCGTCTCGGTAAGAAGCTCGATCCGCTCGCCGCCGGCGCTGCAGAGCGTGCAGTGGAAGGTCAGCGACGTTTGGCCGGGCAGGTCGGAGGTCACGCCGACACCCAGAGGCATGGGGAGCTCGCTCCGGTGCAGGTTGATGGCGCTGTCCGGGCGGTTGATGAACCTGACGGCCGCATCACGCCCCGCCGCCCAGCGGATGGCGTTGGCGGCGAAGCCCGCCCAGTACTCGTACTCCGAGAGAGCCTCGAAGCTGAAGTCAAGGCGCGGGGTCACAGCCTCGGCGCCGCCGGGGAGCCTGAGGCCCAGCGCCCGGCCCTCGCCCAGCCGGTAGCGGGTGATGATACGCCCCGCAAGCTCCGTGTCCGTCGGCTCCGTCAGCCCCAGGGAGCCGGCCATCTCGCGGCCCTTCGCCAGCGATGCGAGGGGGAAGCGCGAGGTCAACTCGGCCGGCAGCTCCTCCATGGCGCGGTCGTCGGTGAAGGCGATCTCCGGCATCTGGTAGACGGCCACCAGTCCCGCGCCGCCCTTCACGACGTGCTCGAGCAGGTAGTACTGGGCCTCGCGGGTCAGGCCGTCGAAGCTGACGTTACCGAGGACGAAGACGTCCGCCCCCTCCCGGATCAGGCGCAGCGCGCGGGCCATCCCCGCCTCGCCACCCTCCACCTGCCGGCCGGTACGCTCGTAGTAGACGATCTGAGGCTCGATCTGCACCCGCTGGGCCATCTCGGCGATCTCGCGGGCGCTCTGGCCCTTGGCCCGGACGAAGAAGAGAGCCCGTATCGGGCCGCCCGGCAGCGGCTTCGCCCACTGCACGTGCGGGGTGACGAAGTCCATCGAGTAGACGTGGTCGGCCTCCACCAGCTCCGGCTCGTGCCACCACTCCTGCGCGCACAGCGGCAGGGCGATGGCGCCGATCGCAAAGACGCACAGGATCGTGCGGGTGATCTTCATGATGGGCTCTCCTTTTCGCTGTGGCCCGGCGCTGCGGACGGGCGCCGTTTGCCGCCTGAACGCAACAACGCGGCGCTTAGACGTTGGCCGCGGGCCGACTTCGTCGCGCGTAAACGGCACACGCTCCTCAGGCGGCCCCTCCCTACGACCAACGACGCACGACACAAGTGGTCCCTCACGCCTCGCTCAGAAGCAGCGCTATCTTGACCTTCCACGTCAGCTCGCGAAGCTCTGTGGTGAGGCGGCTGATCTGGATGGTCTGGTGCGCCCACTGGACCGACGAGATGGCCTCCTCGGTCTCCGCCAGCCCCCGGAGATGCTCGAACCGCTCGTTCAGCGGCTCGAACTCGTCCCGGAAGGGCGCGTCGGGGTGCTCGCGGTAGGCGGATGCCAGGTCGGCGTGCAGCTCGTGCAGCCTGCCGGCCTCGCCGAAGGCCCGGGCCAGCATTCCCTGGTAGGTAAGGCGCTCCTCGACGCCCTCGGGGCCGATGAGCGCCAGCTCATCGGTGAGGTAGACGCGGGCGGGGACCTCGATGCGCCCGTGGATCTCCCGCGCGACGCCGTCGGTGAGCTGGAACTGCTCGCCCGCGAAGTAGAGGTGTCCGAAGAGCCAGGGCCGCAGGAAGTTGCCCTGCACGTTCGACCAGTTGTGCAGGACGCGGTTGCCGCTTCCTTCGGCCAGCCGCTCGCGGCAGACATTGAGGCCCCAGACCTCGCCCACCTCGGGCGGATCGGTGTTGAGGGAGGCGAAGGGGACGCGCACCTCGATGGCCCAGCTCTCCGGCCCGATCGACGCCTCGGCCTCCCAGTCGGCGTCCCAGGTGCGGGAGCCGGACCTGGCGTCGAAGCGCGTGGCGATGGCGTTGACGGCGAGCTGGTAGAAGCTGTCGTGGTCGTGGTCCACGTCGAAGAACATCTCGATGACATCGTCATGCCAGACGGAGCCGTCGCGCGTGGTCACGTCGGTCTTGAGGCCCTGCATGTTCTCCTCGAGGCAGCGCACCCCGAGATAGAGCGCCTCGTCGTCGCGCAGGACCCTAAACTCCGTCTGATTCGGGGCCAGCATGTCGGCACCCGAGATGGTGAAGCCGCTGACGGACGCCGCCCGCCCCCAGGCGGCGTCCGACAGGTCGCCGTCCACCTCGACTCCGCCCGGCACGTGCACGCAGATGGTCGCGACCGCCGGCAGCACGCTGTGTATCTCCTCGGCGGCGCCACACGGGATCGCGCACAACGCCAGCAACGCCGCCACGATGCTCCTGGTCATGATTGCCTCTCATCCCTTCCGTCGCCGCAGACTGCCCTCCGCCGTGGCGGGCGTCAGCCCCCCGCCTGCAGCAGCGCCTCGATCTTCAGCTCCCAGCGCACGCCCTGCAGCTCCCCGATAAGCTCGGGCGTGCGGTGCTGGTCGGCGATCCATTCGTTCACGTGGCGCTTCGCGCCCCCCTGCGCTCGCCGCTTGAGGGCCTCCAGCTCGGCCACCAACTCCCGGGCGCGCCCGGCGACCGCCGAGTCCTCGCGCGCGCCGGCCAGCCCCTCGTCGATCTCCTCGAGGACCCGGTCGATGTCGGCCTCCGCGAGCCTGGCGAAGATGTCCGTACGCGCCAGCGCCGCATAGTCCACCTGGTAGAGCCCCAGGCCGTCGAAGTAGCCCACCCCGTCCCAGCGATAGCACAGCGCCCAGATGCGCAGGTAATGGGCGTTGGCCGGGATCTCGTCGGCGCGGAAGGAGCCGTCGTCGGGCGTGGGGTCAGGCAGGAGGAGCTGCTCGTAGTAGGCCCACTCGCCATCAACGCCCAGGTTGCTGGCGACGTAGTTGTAGCTCCTGCTGCTCTCCTGCTCGAGCGCCTCCGTCTCGGTCTCGAACCACTGCCGGCCCAGCATCAGGCCGCTTCGCTCGGGGCCCGGGTCAATGCGCGCCCACCCGAACTGGATATAGGCCGTGGTGGCGTCGATCTCGATGAGGGGGCCGTGCAGCCCGGTGGAGTCGTCGTGGGCCGACGTCATCTGCACGCACCTGTCGCCCTGGCCGGGGGCACCGCCCTCGACGATGGCGAGCTGGCCGTTGCCGCCGTAGGCCTCGGCCGCCCAGCCGGGCGGCACCTCGCCGGCCGGGACCGGTCCGACCGGGCCGTCCTCGAAGGAGCCGTTCTCGATGAGGTTGTCGCCGATGACGGGGAGGTCGGGGGCCGCTGACCAGGAGACGGGGGCGACCGCGAGCAGAGCGGCGCAGAGCGGCAGGAGTCCTCGCATGCTGATCCTCTCCCTCCCTGCCCGTGGGTTGGCGGCCACCCCTGCGACCTTTCGCCCGCCGGATGCTGCCGCGGCCCGCGATGGCTCGCGGGCCGCGGCAGGTTGGCCAGATCGGATGGCACGCGGTCGGGCCGACGCCCGCGCGGGGTGGGGCGCCGGTGGCCGGCTAGTCGTGCGAGTCCTTATCGCATGTGCCGTAGTCGAACTGTATGGCGCCGCTCTCCCAGGCGCCGATCATGGCGCCCTTGGACATGCTCTTGGCGTGGCCATCGCAGAAGCCGAGGTTCATCTGGTCGTTGTGCTCGAACTGCGCGTGCGAGCCCCACGGTCGATAGCTGTCGTTGGGCAGGGTCGCGCAGCCGCGACCGCTGCCGTCATACCAGTACTGGCTGAAGTTGTTGTACTCAACCAGCCAGACCCACTCGGCGGGCTGGTGCAGGCTGGCGAGGATGCGAGCGCGCAGGTCCATGTTCGCGCCATAGCTGAGAGTGAAGCCGTTCCATTGGGTCCACCCGGCACTCCACGACGCGGTGAACCTGTGCGACGGGCACACGAATATCTGTTCGTTCTTAACGTAGGGCATGATCAATGCGAACCAGGGGCCGGAGTCGGGCCCGGCCGGGTGGTCCGGGTCATACCAGTAGCTCGTGCCGATGGGGAACACCTCGTCGTAGTCCTGCACATACATCTGCATCCCAAGGACGATCTGCTTCACGTTGCTCAGACAGGAGCTCTGACGGGCCTTCTCGCGCGCCTTGGCAAAGACCGGGAACAGGATTGCAGCCAGGATCGCGATGATCGCGATCACGACCAGCAACTCGATCAGGTTGAATCCCTTTCGCATCTATCTACCCTTCCTTTCATCACGTCTCTGATCACGTGTGGCGCTTCTCACGGCATGTTATCGGCTTCCCTCTCGTCCAAAGGAGGGAAGGCACGAAGCACATTGCACATTCGACACCTGCCCAGACGGGGCTGGAGAAGGGGCACTGGCCCGCACGCCTATCAGGCACGCTCAGGCTCAGTCACGTGAGTGCGAGTTACCCTTCTGAATGCCTACTTCACCGCCGCGTCCCACATGTCCTCGTTGGTGATGATTACGGAGTACTTCATCCATTTGCTGTGACCATCCGCGAACGCGACGTTAGAGCCGTCGTTGTGCCACGCCTTCACACCATCGCGGTAGTAATGCCCACTCGGGCTGGTCTTCAGGCTCGGGTCAGCACCGGGAGGCGAGAACGGGTTGGCGATGTAGCTGAAGCTGTCCACCAGCACCAACAGCTCGGCCGGGCGCTTGATCAGGGCCAGCTTGCGATGGTTGATCCTGCCACCGCCGTAGTAGTTGTAGGCATAGCTGTAGTCAGTTGCGGCGCTGAACGCGAAGTTCTGCGGGTTCGAGGGGCATGCGAAGACCTGAGGGTTGTTGACATACGGGTAGATCTGGTGGCTCCAGAGGATCGAGCTGGTCTGGGCACTCCCGTCAGGTTGTGGGTACGAAACCCCACAGTTGAAATAATGCCTCGGCATCCGCTCGTCGTAGTCCTGCACGTACTGTGCGACCGCCAGACCAAGCTGCTTCGTGTTGCTCAAACAACTCGACTGGCGCGCCTTCTCCCTCGCTCGCGCGAAAACGGGGAACAGGATCGCCGCCAGGATCGCGATGATCGCGATCACAACCAACAACTCGATAAGCGTAAAGCCCTTTCGGATGGTCGATACGCCTCCTTCCACTTCGTTACATGTCCTGACGCGTTGGACCGCAGAATGTCACGCTTCTCCTCATACGGCAGGTTGATTCTGTAATAGCCGCGGGAATCCTCCGTCCCATGCCCTCTGTCTTTTCTTTCGCGCACGGGCATCCACACACCTCCTCGTCTTTTCGCCATTCGCCGCCGAACTCCTCCTCGCCGCGGACGCCGACGCAGGATTCAGCGGAGCGTTCGCCAACTGTGAGGGGTAGTCTGCAGACCGTGCGCGTGGCCCCGGGAGGCGAGACGACGGATGGATGACCATTTCCCGCGCTACGAGCAGTTTGACCCGATTGTGCCCGTTTGGTGCGTAACGCCGGGCGAGGGTCGCGTGATCCACCGCTACTGGGACACCTCGCCCTTCAGCCCCTCGGGCCGATACCTGGCGCTGACACGCCTTCCGGCCGAGGATCGCCTTCCCGAGCCCGGCGACGTGGCGGAGGTCGTGCTGGTCGATCTGCAGGCCGGCGGCGAGCGCGTGCTGATGCTGCTGCGCATCGACGGCCGGCAGATGCGCTTCGTGACCGCGCGCTGGGACGGGGCGGACTACCGCGCCCTGCACGACGGGCTCATCGGCTCGGGGCACCCGTCCATGCATCCCGACGGGCGCCATATACTGACCGACTGCAACGCGAACGACGCCAACTTCTGCCATGAGGACGGGAGCTGTCCCATCCGGCTGGTCGATGTCAGGACGGGAGAGGATCTCCACCTGGTGCGCATCGGCCACGCGCCCGAGTTCATCGGCCCGCAGGCCGAGCTGCGCGTAGACCCGCACCCGGCGTGGGACCGCGGGTTCACGCGGATCGCCTTCAACGCCTGCCCGGACGGCACCCGGCGGGTCTATGTCGCGGACCTGGCCGGGCCGGTCGGAGATGCCGGCACGGACGCGAGGGCTGGGACCGCGCAGAGGTGACCGGGGCGGCGACCGGCCGAGCCCACAGGAGGCGCGAGCACCCGCGCCTCCTGTTGGGGCCTACTCGATGGGGAGGTCGTTAACGTGGATGTTGCCGTACTGCTCCGCGACGCGGACGAAGTTCGAGGGCCAGTCGCCGGCGGGCGACCATATGACGAAGGCAGGCGCGGAGCGCTCTCCGAGCTCGATGCGGGCGCGGGTGCGGGTGTGCCCATCGAGCAGATACCGCCGGTACTGGCCGGCCACGAAGTGCTCCTCGACCAGCACGGGCACATCCAGCTCGCCCGACTCGATCAGCGGGAGCACCAGCTCGTACTTCCGCCGCTCAATGCCGTTCTGAGTAGCGATGAGGCTATGCAGGGGCACTGACCTCGCCTCCGACTCGACCTGAACGCCGAGCTGGCGATAGCCCGCCAACACGTCATTGAGCGAGCGGAGCTGCTTCTCGTGCGTGACCAGGTCCTCGGGCCTCATGCCGCCCTCTCACTCCATCCGCTTACGCCACAGGCCTCCGGTCGCGCCGACGTAGAGGACCTCGGGATCGCCCGGATTGATCGCCATGATCAGGTAGCGCGTCACGGCGTCGCGCAGGCCGCCCGTGACGTCCTCCCAGCTCGCGCCGCCGTCCGTCGAGCGGTAGATGCCGGGCAGGACCTCCTGGGCCTCTCCGAGACGCCCGTGGGCGTGCTCGTCGGTCGCCACCTCAGTGATGGCCGCGAAGACCGTCTCCGGCCGGTCGGGGCGCACGGCCAGCGCCATGGGTGTCGGCTGGTCGAAGACGCGCTGCCAGCTCCGCCCGGAGTCGGTGGTGCGGTAGACCCCGCCGGGCAGCAAAGCCTCGCGGTCCGCGTGGTGATAGACGGCTATCCACGCCACCTCCGGGTCGGCCGGATCGGCCTCGAGCCAGCGGACGTCCGCCGGGCCGTCGAGGACCTGCTGCCATCTCTCACCGGCGTCTTCGCTGCGGAAGACGTGCCCGAAGAGCCCGTCCTCGAGGTTCGCGCCGGTGTAGTCGAAGCCCATCAGCCGGTTCGAGCCCGAGGCGGCCCAGAGCACGTCGGGCCGGTCGCGGCACATGGCCAGGTCCGTGATGACCTCGCCCTCCGGGATGCCCCGCGAGACGCGGCACCAGGTGGCGCCAGCGTCGTCGGTGCGAAAGACGCCGAAGCGCCCGGCCGCGGCGATCAGCCGGCGCGTCTGTGTCGTGCCGCGCGGATCGATTACCAGCCGCGGGAAGGCGCAGAACCTGGTGTCCGGCAGCCCTGAGGCATGGGGGCCGAGGATCGTCCAGCGGTGGGCTCCGTCGGTGCTCTTGAGGATCGCGCCGGTGGGCGGCCGGGACCAGGTGCCCGGGCAGCAGTAGACAGTGTCGGAGTCATCTGGATCGACGACGGTGCAGAAGACGTCGTCCTTGAAGCCGACCCCGGCCTCCTCCGTGGTGAAGTACTCCCGCTTCGCCATGTCGAACTTCGTGATGTACGTCCGCACGTCCATGCCGACGGAGTACCACTCGCCGCCGGGGAAGCGCAGCGGCGTGCCCTCGCCCCAGCCGTACCAGTTGACGCTGAGGAAGAGGCGGAAGCTACGCCCGCCGTCGTCGGAGACCAGGGAGCCGAAGTCGCTGGCGCCGTAGTAGAGCTTCGCCGGGTCGGCGGGGTCGAAGCCGAGCGAGAGCGCGTAGGCCAGGTTCGCGCCGCGGCCCGTCCAGTAGCCCTCGCGGCCAGGCACGGGGTCGCAGTAGCTCTGGCGCCAGTGCGCTCCGGCGTCGTCCGAGCGCATGATGCCGCAGTCGCCCGAGCCGCGCATGAAGAGCACGTTCGGGTCCGCGCGGGAGACCTCGAAGACCATCAGGTGCGGCGACCACGTGCCCCCATGGGCCTCGAAGTCCTGCACGTGCGGGCGGATCCAGCCGAACTCCACGTTGCGGTCGGGGCCGTAGGCGCGGGTGATGCGCGTCCACGAGCGGCCACCGTCCGTGGACTTGAAGGCGCCGACGGGCCAGGTGTCGGCGCGGGTGGTGGCCACGTAGAGCGTCTGCGGATCCGTCGGATCGACGGTCAGCAGCTCGAAGTTCCGGGCGCGATCGACGGGCAGCCCCGCGTTGCGCGGCTCCCAGCTCTGCCCGCCGTCGAAGCTGACGTGGACGCCGCCCTCGAACTTCGCCTGGCGGCGCAGGGACCGGTCCTCCGCAATCTCCTCTGCCGAGTAGGGAACCGAGCGGAAGGAGGCCACGACCGCATCGCGCCCGTCCTCGAAGCCGGGGACCACGCGCACGTTCCGGCACTCCGCGCCCAGGTCCCCGTTGGGCAGCACCGTCCAGCTCCGGCCGCCGTCGGCGCTCCTCGCCACGCCGCCGGTGCAGGCCGCGTACAGCGTGCGCCGCTCCGGGGGGGCGGACGGATCGATCGCCAGGTAGCTGCCGCTGCGCCAGCGGCCGAAGCCCTCGGTCGGCACCGCCTCCAGCTCCTCCCACGTGCGGCAGCCGTCGCGCGTCACGAAGAGCTGGCCGTTGACCAGGATCACGTAGGCGGTGTCGGCGTCCGCCGGGTCGATGTCCATCTCCAGCGCGGGCGGCCAGCGGGCCGGCGTGTGCTGCTCGTGCTGGAACCAGCTCTCGCCACCGTCCTCGCTGATGTACACCCCGCCCGCGTGGGTGGCGTAGCAGACGTCGCGATTCTCGGGATGCCACGCCAGCGGATAGGCGGCGTTGGTGTTGAAGTAGGGCGGGACGGCGATGATGCCGCGGTTGCAGACCTGCCAGGTCCTGCCGCCATCGCGCGAGAGCTGGATGCCGAGCGCGTCCGAGCCAGCGATCACGATGTCCGGGTCTGTCGGGTGCGGGCGGATCGCCTGCAGCCCGCCGGCCTCACCGGGGCCGACCGGCTCCCAGCCATCGTAGGTGAAGGGCGCGCATTCGCCGACGGGGGTCTGGTAGGCCGACGCACCGGCGCACAGCGCAAAGGCCGTAAGAGCCGCCATAATGCGCAGCATGGATCGTCGCCCTCCTCATCCGGGCGTCTGCTCAGTAGGGAGGTTTGACGCGCGCAGGCTGGGGACCTGTCAGTCGTCTACCCCGAGCGACCACTCGCCGTCGCCGCGGTCCGCGTCGGGCAGCCACCTGACGTGCCCGTCGAGGTAGCAGGCGTTGAAGCCACCGTTGTGGCGGCCCTCCGCCAGGCTGGTGGGGGGCCACGACCAGCGCCCGCTCTGGCTGCCGGCCAGGTCCCAGGGCGTGGGGTAGGGCGGAGTAAGCTCGCGGTCGTCATCGGGGTCGGCCTCGGCGATGGCGATGGTCGCCGCCGGGCGGCGCACCTCATCGACCCGGGCGCTGCTGACCCCGACCTCAAACCGGCCGTCATTGGGCGTGCGATCGTAGCAGTTGAGGCCGTAGTGGCGCAGATCGGGGGCGCGGAGGCTCTCCGACGGGCAGTACCAGACGTTCAGGTCGCGGACGTATGGGTCCACGAGATCCCACCAATAGGTCTCCCCCAGCACCGTGAAGCGGGGCGGATAGACGCCGCCGGCATCCTCGGCGTACATGGCGGTCGCCATCCCGATCTGGCGCAGGTTCGAGGCGCAGGAGGTTTGCCGGGCCCTCTCGCGCACCCGCGAGAAGACCGGGAAGAGCATGGCCGCGAGCACTGCGATGATCGCGATGACCACCATCAGCTCGACCAGGGTGAATCCGTAGCGGCGCGCGCGTGTTGGCATATCGCCAGCATATCGCGTCGGCGCCCGCGATGCAACGCCGCGGCACGCAGCTCCCACCGCCGCCGACCGGTCGCGAGGAAGTTCCGCGGAGTGTCCTCCGCGGGCGACTAGGCCGTGCGCAGGCGCGGCCGCCGCAGCGACACAGGTATCGCCGCGCTCTCCGCGAATGTCGGGGTGTCCGGGAGAGGAGGCGCGTGCGGCGTGGGCACCTGCATGGGATGCGGCAGGTCCTCGCGAGAGATCAGCAAGACCATCGGCGTGTGCGCCGAGTGCCTGCGCGCGGACGGCGAGCGCTGGCGCGAGCACATCGACGCGGTGCACGCGCGCGCCCGGCGCCGCTTCGGGCTGCCAGGGTCGGCGCCGCAGAGCGAGTCGGACGTCGCCTGCGACCTGTGCCTGCACGGCTGCCGCATGGCCGAGGGGGAGGTCAGCTTCTGCGGCCTCCGCCGTAACGAGGTCGGCACGCTCGTGGGGGGAGGGGCCGACGACGGGCGCGTGGACTGGTACCATGACCCGCTGCCCACCAACTGCGTTGCCGACTGGGTCTGCCCGGGCGGAACGGGCGCAGGCTACCCCGACTACGCTTACCTCAATGGCCCCGAGATCGGTTACGCGAACCTCGCGGTCTTCTACCGCGCCTGCAGCTTCGACTGCCTCTTCTGCCAGAACTGGCACTTCCGCCGGGGCCTTGGTCGGGCGAAGCCAGCCGCGGAGCTGGCAAACGCGGTCGATGATCGGACCGCCTGCATCTGCTACTTCGGCGGCGACCCCGGCCCGCAGCTCCCGCATGCGATCCGCACCTCGGAGCTGGCGCTCGAGGCGAACAGCGACCGGATCCTGCGCATCTGCTGGGAGACCAACGGAGGGATGAGCCCGAGCTGGCTGGACCGCATGATCGAGCTGTCGCTGGCCTCGGGCGGCTGCATCAAGTTCGATCTGAAGGCCTGGGACGAGGCGGTGCACCGGGCGCTGTGCGGGGTGAGCAACCGCCGCACGCTGGCGAACTTCCAGCGCGTGGCCGAGAGCCGCAGGGGGCGGCCCGTTCCGCCGCTGCTGATTGCCAGCACGCCGATGGTGACCGGCTATGTGGACGCCGGGGAGATCGCGGGCATCGCCCGGTTCATCGCGCAGATCGACCCGGGGATCCCGTACGCGCTGCTGGCCTTCGGGCCGCAGTTCGAGATGAGCGACCTGCCGCCCACGCCGCGCGCTCAGGCCGAGGAGTGCATGGCCGCGGCGCGGGAGGCGGGGCTGACGAACGTGCGGATCGGCAATCCCTGGCTGCTGCGGTGAGCCGGCTCCGCAGCGTCACATGCGCTGCTCGGGGTCGTAGGGGTCGGGCGTGAGCCGCACCTCGCCCATGTGCCACGTGCAGTCCCGGTCCTCCGCATCCAGCTCGAACACGATGCCCTCAGCCGGGTCGTAGACCCCCGTGACCTCGTCGGTGCCGACGACGGCCTCGGTCTCCGCGGGCCGGCCGTCGATGAGGGCGCGGAGCGGGACGCGCACGTCCAGGGTGGCGTCGAACTCGCACTCGTGGCTGTGCCATGGCGCGATGATGCGCCACGGCGAGATGGTGAGCCACGCGGCGGGGCCGCCGGTGAGGCCGGTCTCGGGCCCCCTGCCCGATGCATGGCCCTCGTCATGGACGACCACGGTGTGCAGATCGACCTCGCGCTCGCTGTCGAACCGCCAGTCAAGCGCCCAGTCGCCGCAGCCGGTAATGAGATCCGCGCCTCGCTCAAGCGCCTGCGGGCCCACCGCAGATCCGGTCCCCCAGCACGGGAAGACCAACTGGTCGGTGTGCCGCCAGTAGAGCCGCGAGGCGACGACCGGCTCGCGGTAGTGCAGCGCGATCGTCCCGGCGCAGGTGCCGTCGTCGTAGTCGATCTCGACCGTGGCCTCGAAGCGGCTGACCGTGATCGGGTTGCTGTGTCGGCCCCAGGCATCGACGACCTGGACGGCGCCGCAGGCATCGCCCGGGAGCCTCGCGCTGAAGACGTGGCCGCCGAGCGGGGATGTGGAGCTGAAGCGCAGGGGCCGGCCGTCCAGCAGCACCTGGCACTCGTCGGCGAGGCCGAAGGCGCCTCGCAGGACCAGAAGGTGGTCTTGCGTCCCCGCCGGCCGCCAGATGAACGCGGCGTCGATGTGCGGGTGCATGGAGAAGTCGGTGCTGCCGCCCGGCCACCAGGTGTGGAGGACCGGCACCGCGCGCGTCCAGGGCTTGTTCCCGAATCTCGGGTCCTGGGACCAGTCGCAGCCGAGGCCGAAGCCGTCCTCCGCGGCGGTGTCCGCGAAGGCGTCCTCGAAGCCCTGGGCGCGATGAGGTGGCGCGCCCTCGCCGGGCGTGTCATCGCGCTGCCCGGTCACCCGATCGAGCAGCTTCTCGACCCAGTCGCCGGCCCAGGTGTTGTCAACCGTGCCCGTGAAGCCGAAGTAGACGGATGCGCCCTTCTCCCGGAAGACGCTCCACGGCGTTTCCAGGTCGGCGCCGTGGCAGCAGATCATGAGGACCGCGCTGTTGTTGACCATGCGCGGAATGTGAGCGGCGAACCAGGTGTCGAATATGGCCACGCCGGTGACGATCCCCATCGGCTTCCCGGTCTGCGGGTCGCGCACAACGGCGCGCCGGTGCGCCAGCTCCCTGGCCTTGAGCCATCTGAACCAGGTGACGAGCAGGCTGACGTCCGTGTGCTCCTCGCGTTCGGCGATGCAGCAGAAGTGCTTCTCCCCATCAACCGTCTTGATGCTCCCGTGCGTGTTGATGATGATGACGTCCGCTGAGGCCATGGCGAGGTAGTCGCACAGGTCGCCCTCGGCCATGCGCACCGAGTAGCCCTCCCGCACCAGGAGCGCCGCGAGGGCGGGCATGGCGTCCTCGTTCGTCGTCATCTGAGGGCGGATCAGCAGGGCATTACGCGCGGGGATGAGGTCGCCATGACAGCGCGGCCGTTGCAGCGCGGCGTTGGCGACCGCCGCCTGCGGCAGCCACGCCAGCCTGCCCGGCGCCGCTGCGGGCGAGACGCGCGAGGCCGGACCGGAGCCAAGGACATCGGGATGCTCATCGGCGAACTCGATGAGGATCCCGCCGCTGCTCTCTGCCATGACCCCGGTGCCGTCCACCCATGCCCGGGCGATGTCGTCGCGGTCCGCCAACTCCACCGCGAAGGCCTCCAGGTCCGGCTCGTCCGGTCTCGCCTGAACGGCCGCAAGCCACGCCTGCCCGGCCTCCTCCGAGGTTGCGGCGAGTCTCTGCGCCCCCTGCAGCGCCTCGATGTCCTCCTGGGCGCCGCCGGGAGGCATGGCGGCCAGCAGAGGCAGAAGCAGCACGAGCGACCGGACAGCACCGACTCGCATGAACATCGCCCCTGCGGAATTCGCGTCTGCGCCGAGAGGAGGTTCCGCGTCGCGCCGCCGGCTCCTGCCGTCGGCACGCCGGCCCTCCGGGACGGCTTCCGCGCGTCGGCGCACAGTTCCGCACGGCGGTCGGCGTCTACGTAATGCTCACCCCGGCGGGCCGACACGCGCGATGGCGGCCTCGACGGCGGCGCGCAGTTGCGCCGGGTCCTCGTGGACGAACAGGTGGCTGAGGCAGGCGCAGTCCGAGGAGCCGAAGCCCGGCACGCAGTCGATGCTCTCGGCCAGCGCCCCGGCGATGGCGCACTCCAGCGGCTCGTGGGACTCCACGCGGATGACATCGATCACCTCGGCCTCCGCCAGCAGGTAGTCGATGTGCCAGTGCATGCGCTTGCGGTCGCGCAGGTGGCGGGCGATGCGCCGGTCGAGGCCGCCCATGGCTGAGCCGACGTAGGCGTAGCCGCCGGCCTCGAAGCGCAGCTCGCCCAGAGCGCCGACCTGGATGCGACGCGGCTCGTCCAGCCTGATCAGCAGCACGTAGCTGCCCGTCATCGGCACGCCTCCCGGCGAGAGCTCGGCGCAGCTTCGCCCCACGCGCGAGTATCTCCTGTCGCGTGCCGGGGCAAAGAGGCGCATGGGTTGCAGGAATCCGACTCTGGACAGCGAATTACTAAGGATGCGAACACCGGCACGACAGATCGCCGGCCCGGCGGAGAGGAGCGAAGTCGTGGATGTCAAGCGTCGCATCATAGACGTGGTCGCGAGACTGGGATCTGATGAAGAGCGCCTCATCTCGCACCTGCGCACCATCGCGCGCGTTGGCAAGTTCATCGCCCCGACCCGCGGGCACCGTGCCCAGCTTCGGATGCTGGAGGCGGCGATCGAGGACGATCGCCCGGTCATCGAGCTGGTGCGCCGCATCGTGGCCGGCGGCAATGAGAACGGCGTGCGGGCCGTGGCGAACCTCTTCCTCGAGCACGCCTGGGACGGCTTTCGCCAGCGCAAGCGCTTTGAGGCGGAGAACAATGTCGGCGTCCCCTCATTCGTCGTGATCTCGCCGCTGGCCGCCTGCAACCTCAACTGCACGGGCTGCTACGCCGGCGCCTACGGCGACACTGAGCCGATGCTCTCGTATGAGGACTTGGAGCGGATCATCAACGAGGTTCGCACCTGGGGGAGCCGCTTCATCACCCTGTCCGGCGGCGAGCCGACGATGGTCTGGAAGCGCCTGCCTGGCGGTCACAGGGGTCTGCGCGACCTCTGCGCCCAGTACTCAGACACGCTGTTCCTGATGTATACCAACGGCACACTGATCGATGAGCAGATGGCCGCGGAGATGGCGGAGCTGGGCAACATCACGCCGGCTCTGAGCCTCGAGGGCTACCGGGAGCAGACCGACGCGCGCCGGGGCGATGGGGTCTTCGACCGCGTCTGCAGGTCGATGGAGCTGCTGCGCCAGCACAAGGTGCTGTTCGGCGCGTCGGTGACGTACACAACGGGCAACTGGGAGGCCGTGGCCTCCGACGAGTTCATCGACATGCTCATCGACCGCGGCTGCATCTACGCCTGGTACTTTATGTACGTGCCGGTCGGGCGCAACCCGAGCCTGTCGCTGATGGTGACGCCGGAGCAGCGGGCGGTAGTGGCGCGCCAGACGTGGAAGTGGCTGACCTCGCGCCCGATCTTCGTGGCCGACTTCTGGAACAGCGGGGTGCTGACCAAGGGCTGCATCGCGGCGGGAAGGTCGGCTGGGTACATGCACATTACTCATCGCGGCGACATCTGCCCGTGTGTGTTCATGATGTATTCGGCGCACAACATCCACGAGACAGACTCGGAGACGCCGCTGTTGGACGCCGTGCGCAGCGGCTTCTTCCGCAAGATCCGCCAGGGCCAGCGGGAGAAGCAGAACAACCCGCTCGCTCCCTGCCAGATCGTGGACCACCCGGAGGTGCTGAAGTATGCGGTGGAGAGCACGGATGCCCACACGACCCAGGAGGGCCAGCTTATCCTGACGGAGTTACACGAAGAGGTCGCAGAGCGCGCGCGCCGCTGGCGCGAGATCGCCGACGAGATCTGGACCATGAGCGACTCGTACGAGGCCTTCAGGGAGAGTTACAGCGAGGGCGGCTGGCTGCTACCTGGACAGCGGCCCCCCAGCGAGTCCATGACCCGACCCAATGCCGCTCTACGGCATTGAGTCTGACCCGTCCCAGTGAGTAACCGCAAGCGTTCGGCGACGTCACACAGCAAAGAACGCAGGGCGGCCTGTCTGTGTACGTGGTTCGGTTGGACCATATCGTTGTTTAGCGCGTCGCAAGAGGAGTCAGGACCATGCAGATATGCCTTGTTGCGCCAGAGGGCTCTCGCCTAGGGGGCGAAGCCCGCCGTCTGGGGAGGCCGCTGTTCCCGCCGCTGGGACTGATGACGGTGGCGGCCCTCACTCCCCGGCACCATTCTGTGACGATCATTGACGAGGCCGTCGAGCCGGCCGAGCCCGACATGGAGGTGGACCTGGTGGGTCTGACGGCCATGACGGCCGCAGCCCCGCGGGCCTATGAACTGGCCGACCAATTCCGCGCCCGTGCCGTCCCGGTCGTGATGGGCGGAATGCACGCCTCCGCGCTGCCCGACGAGGCGCTGGAGCACGTGGACGCCGTCGTCGTGGGCGAGGCCGAAGAGCTGTGGCCGAGGCTGCTCGATGACCTGGCCGCAGGCGACCTTCAGCCTGTCTATCGGCATGACAGCTACCCGGATCCCCGCATCATCCCGCCGGCGCGGCGGGATCTGCTCGACACCAGCAACTACGTGGCGAAGCACGTGCTGCAGGCAAGCCGCGGCTGCCCCCATGCCTGCTCCTTCTGTGCCGTCTCGACCTTCTTCGGCCGCACCTATCGCCCGCGGCCCGTCGAGCACGTGATCGCGGAGGCGGCCGAGATCGATGACGAGCCGATCGTGCTGGTGGATGACAACATCATGGGGCAGCCGTCCTACGCCAGCCGCCTGTTCGAGCGCTGGGCGGACCTGGGCAAGTCCTTTATCAGCCAGGCCTCGACGACGATGCTCAAGAGCCCGGAGCTGATCGCCGAGGCCGCCAGGGCCGGGTGCAAGGCCCTCTTCGTGGGGCTGGAGAGCATCTCGCCCGCGCAGCTCGCGAAGATCGGCAAGAGCTTCAATCCGGTCGATAAGTACCGGGAGCTGGTCCAGCAGCTCCATGACGTCGGCATCGCGGTGGTAGGCAGCTTCATGTTCGGCCTCGACGGCGATGAGGAGGACGTGTTCGAGCGCACCGCCGAGTTCGCCGAAGAGGCCGAGCTCGACGTGGGCCAGTTCTCCATCCTCACGCCTCTGCCGGGCACCCGCCTGTATGAGAAGCTGGAGCGGGAGGGCCGCATCACGGAGCGTGACTGGAGCAAATACGACGGGGAGCACTGCACCTTCCAGCCGATTGGGATGACTGCCGAGGCCCTGGAATCGGGCTTTCATTGGCTCTACGAACACTTCTACTCGTGGCGGAGCATCATGCGCCGCGTCGGCAAGCGCCTGACGCCGCTGGTATGGATGGTCAACGGCATCTACAAGCGGCGCGTCGCGCGCTGGCTGTCGGAGGTGCGGAGCCAGCCCACCGGCTGAGCGACGGGAGAGAGGTCAGCTCGAGTCGGCCACCATCTGCTCGTGGAGCCGCTCGACCGTGGCGCGCGATCCGAGCCCCGTCTCCGGGTCCATGACCGCCGCCGCGCCCGCGGCGATGCCGAAGCGCACCGAGTCAGGCAGCGACCACCCGCGGTCCAGGGCCAGCACCATGCCGGCCACCATGCTGTCGCCAGCGCCTACCTTGCTCTCCACCTTCACCGCCGGCGCGTGCAGGTGCATCGCCAGCTCTTCCGCGACCAGGATCGCTCCGCCCGCCGCCAGCGAGGTCACCACGACCTCGGCCTTCCCGCCCTCGATCAGCGCGCGGGACGCCGCTACGATCTCCCGGCGGCCCTCGATGGTGCCGCCCACCAGTTCCCCCAGCTCGCGGGCATTGGGCTTGATCAGGTGGACGCCCTCATCCAGCGCCGGCCCGAGCGCGCTCGCCGTGGTGTCCACCACCACGCGAGCGCCCGCCGGCGCGCGCCGGATCACGCGGGCGTAGAAGTCGTCGCCCAGCCCTCCCGGCAGGCTGCCGCTGAGCACCAGGTACTCGGTCGCCGGATCGAGCTCGGCGACCGCATCGAGGCAGGCCTGCGCCTCCTCGGCACTGAGCGT
The DNA here is from genome assembly GCA_029820945.1 of Candidatus Zipacnadia bacterium. Classification (GTDB taxonomy): domain Bacteria; phylum Armatimonadota; class Zipacnadia; order Zipacnadales; family UBA5352; genus JALGUJ01. The sequence continues at coordinate 57,216 of JALGUJ010000011.1, forward strand.
GGGCCCCGCCTCCCCGAAGCGGAACATCCTGCCCGTTGCGCGCTCGTTCACCATGATGTGCTCGCGCGTGAGGCCCTCGATGGGGATGGCTCGGCCCTGCACGCCCTCGCGGTCGAGCAGCTCCCGGTACATCTGGCCGGTGTAGCCGCCGCAGGTGAAGATGGCCAGCGACTCGCCGCCAAGCTCGTGGATGGTGCGCGTGACGTTCACGCCGCCACCGCCGGGGTCCCTGCGGTCGCTCGTGCAACGCAGCTTTGCGTCCGGCGTCACATGGCTGATCGAGAGCAGCCGGTCAATGGCCGGGTTGAGCGTCACCGTCACGATGCACGACACTCGCGGCACCTCCCCTGGGCCTGTTTCTCAGTGGTACTCGGGAACGCCCGGCACGGCCTCGACGGGATGCTCGGCGCCCTCGGCTGACCGGGCGGTCCCAATCAGGTCGCCGTCGAAGTGCATCACCAGCGACGCCTGCCCGTCGGCCTCGGCAGGGCCGCGCGGGGGGTCGAAGTCGGCGCCATAGCGCGCGCTGCGAGAGATGCGCAGCTCGTCGATCAGGGCGCGCGCCGGACACCGGCCGCTGGTCATGCAGCCGATCTGGATGGTGTACGGCCTGCTGGTGGTGAGCCGCAGCGACGGGTCGTCGCCGAAGCGCTCCTCCTTCGAGACGCGAACGCCCTCGGTGCGCCGCCTGCCGTCGAGGTAGAGGCGCAGCCAGTCCTCCCGGGCCGCGTCGCCGTCCCAGACGACCGCGATGTGATGCCAGCTCCCCGCCTCGATCCCGCCGATCTCGCCCAGGCTCATCTGCGCGAACCAGCCGGCGTAGTTGGGCGCGGTCACCGAGCAGCGCAGCAGCTCCGGCGATCCGTGCTCCACCTCCAGGGAGGAGTGGTTGGCCAGGTAGGGATGGTCCGGGCGCAGCGGCCCGAAGTGCAGGAAGCAGTGCCGCGCCCGCCACATCTCGAACTCGCGGCTCAGCGGCAGCTCGCGGCCGGCCCACTCGGGCCTGATCCAGAACTCGACCGTCCCGGCGCGGGACGCGAGCAGCCCCACGGGCTCCTCCGCCCCCTCGGGGACGAACTCCGAGGCCAGCACACAGTCGCCCGCCAGCGCGGCGCCGCTCAGGCCCGATACGCCGAACAGCGAGCCGGTCTCCTCAGTGCCCCACCACCCACCGAGGCGGACCCAGCGCTCGACCGTGGCCTCAGCCGACTCGAGCAGCAGACGCACGCCGCCGCTCTCGACCGGGCTGTTGAACGCCATCTCGTGCCGTTCCTGCGCCGGCCACTCGTAGAGCACGGTGGGGCGCTCGGCGAGCACGCGGCGCAGGTGCAGGTCTCCCTCGGGGCCGTAGGCCTCGGCCGTCAGCGTGACGTCATGCAGCACCCGGCTGCACTCGACGTGGATGCCGAAGCGGCAGACGGTCGCGATGCGGTCGTTGAGCGTCTCGGTGCGGGCCTCGAAGTCCGCGGCCGAGATCTCGACCTCCGGGGGCGGCGCGGCAAACTCGGCATCGGTGAACTCGACCCGCCGGAACTTCGCGCGGTCGTGGAAGTCCTCGCAGTCAGAAGGCAGGATCGAGCTGAACTCGCTGGTCTGGTTGGCGCTGTGGAACTCGCGCGTGAGGTTCGCGGACCAGCCGCCGCCCACCGCCTCCGCGCCGAGGTCGCTGAGCGGAACGCGGATCTCGAGGTCCCAGCGGCCCTCGCGCGGCGTGGTCGCGACCTCCACGCCCTCAGCGTTCCACTCCGGATCGCGGGAGATGGTGGTGACGCCGGTCTCGTCCTTCTCGGCGGTGACGAGCTGGTCGCGCAGCGAGCCGGCGGCGTTCACCATCAGGTGCAGGTAGCCGCCCTCCATCTGCGGCGGGGCGAGGAAGACCTCCACCGAGTCGTCGTCCAGCACGCGGCCATCGTGCTCCCGCTCCTCGGCGAACGGCTCGCCGCCGCCGGGCAGCCAGCAGGAGAAGCCGACGTAGACCGCCTCGTCGTCGTACAGCAGCCTCGCCTGGGTCGGGATGTCGGCGATCTTGCGGCCGCCTCCGTAGACGAAGAAGCTCTCGGACGGATAGACCGCGGCCCAGTCCGGCTCGTCGAGGCGCCCGTCGAGGGTGATCTGGCCGCGCAGCCGCCCGGCGTGGACGATGCGTCTGGTGTCGAGGCGCTCGAGGATCGCCGCGTCCACGCCGGCTGCGGCCACCAGCGCCGGCAGCTCCCGCTCGGTCTGCTCGATGCGCTTCAGCGGCGCCTCCCAGTCAACGCCGGCGTCGGGCGTGAACAGCCGGAAGTTCAGCCGCCTCTTGCGGTCGATCATGTCCTGGCGCACGTAGAGCGGCTCATCGGGCCGCTCGGCCAGGAGCTGCGCGGCGTCGCCTCTGCCCCGTGCCACGGCCTCCCCGGCGGCCGCGAGCGCGGCTCGCGCGGCCTCGAGGTCCCCCGAGCGCGCCAGCTCCCGGGCGTGCATCTCGTGGGCCCGGGCGGCGGCCATGAAGCGGCAGCAGTGCAGCACCTCGCGCAGGTACAGGAAGCGCCGGAAGGCGTAGCCGGTCATGCCCAGGCGGTCGTCGGTGCCGGCGCGCTGCGCCCAGACCTCGTCGAGCAGCTCCGCCCCCTCGGCGGCCTCGTCCGCCTGCCACTGCCAGCGGTCGTAGTCGGTCAGGAACATGGGGTTGCCGCCGAAGAGCTTCAGCTCGAAGATCTCGTAGGGGTTCACGTTCTTGCTCAGGGCGCCGGCGATCTGCTCGGCGTACCGCGGGCCGAAGAAGTTGCGCACCAGGTGGGGCAGCACGACCTCGTAGATCTCCCCGTGTGGCTCGCAGTGCTTCCACTGCTCCTCGACGGGCAGGCGGGCGAAGGGCGCGGCGCCGGGGGCCTCGGTGTTCCAGGCGTACTCGCGCACCGCCAGCGCCTGCATCGGCACGTACAGCTCGAGGGTGGGCGGGAAGAGGAAGTCGCGGCTGTCGCGGAAGAAGGTGCCGGTCCAGCGGGGCGCCTCGGAGAAGAAGGCCGTCCACGGGTCGGCGAGCTGCTTGAAGTAGACGTAGAGCGGGCGGTCGCCGATCAGCGCGCGGAAGGCGGCCAGGTTCTCGGGGCGCTCCTCGCGGATGCAGACGTTGATGTCCTCGGGGAGCATGTCGTGAACGCGGCGCCAGAACGTCTCATAGCGCTCGCGCAGCCGGCGCGCGGCATCCTCCACGCCCGGCCCGGGGCCGTACCTGTCCTCCAGGTACTCCTCCGCACCCTCCTGGGTGTAGATGCGCAGCGAGTAGGGGTAGATGACGATGTGCATGCGCGCCTCGGGGATGTGCTCCTTGAGCGCATCGTACCAGATGCGGTACTTCTGCACGGTGGCGGCGGCGTAGTCATCGCCCCAGCGCTCGCGGCAGACCTCGCAGCGTTCCTCCCACTGCGCGGGGTTGAGGAAGCCTCCCGTGTCCGTGTCGTGGAAGCCGATGTCGGTGTAGCCGATGTCGGCGCACAGCCTGGCGAACTCGTCGGCGGTCTCGCGACGCATGTCGTCGAGCGACCAGCAGCGGATCCACTCCGGATAGCGGCCGGGCGGGAGCTTGGGGCCCTCGAAGTCGGGGTGGTCGGCGACGCGCCCGGCGAAGGGCTGCATGGCGTAGTAGAGGCAGCCGATCCCCCGCTCCTTGCCGTATTGCACGGCCTCGCGGATGACGGCGCGGCTGGCCTCGGAGGTGGACTCGCGCACGTTCAGCCAGAGGCTGGAGACCTTCCAGCGCAGCAGCCGGTCGTAGTGCTCCTGCATCGCTGCGAGGAACTCCTGCCGCAGCTCCTCACCGGGCTCTTCGGTCCAGCGCACCCGGTCGTAGAGCGGCTCCGCGTCCGTGCCCCGGATGTCGCCGATGTATCCCGCGCCCAGCGTCATGTCCACGAAGTCGGGCCAGTCGCGCACGCTGGCCTCGCGGACGGTGGGCCCGTTCTCGCCATCCCGGAACAGCTCGCCCAGCGTGACGCAGGCATAGAGCGCTCCGACCTCGTCTGCGCCGGCCAGCAGCAGCTCGGTGGTGCCCCCGTCCTGGCGGGGGGCGATCACGTATCCGCGCTCTCCCGGGTTGCCGGGGCCAACGTCGATCTCTCCGGCGGCGGCCGCCGCCGCGATGAGCGGGTTGCTATCGGTGGTCCCGAGGATAATGCGCGGCGCGGCGCCGGGCGCCTCGTCGGCCTGCCGGGGCGTAACGGTCGCCAGCGGCGCGCCGCCGTGTGCGACGCACTCGTCGCTGAGCCACCGCGCGCCTATCTCGTCCTGGCGCGAGGGCCGATCGCCCAGCACGACGACGGCGCCGTCCAGCCGCAGGTCGCGGCCGGTCAGCTCAATCTCCCTGGGCATGGGCACGATGTCCAGCTCGTCCCAGAGCGCCGCGTCGGCGGCCTGGGCCGGCGCGCACGCCAGCATGACGCAGATAACTGCAACCACTCGGCCGGTTTCCATGGCGAAGTCCCTCCCCGGACTGTCGGCCATCGGTTTGAGCCGTCAGCTCGCGGATGCGTGGCAGTCTTCGCCGCGAGGGGCGTGGGAGCCTTCTACGCCGCCGAACGCGGGGCTCCGCCAATACACTCGCAGGGAGCGGCGGGATAGAGCGCGGGCCAGCGGCGGTCGGGCGGCCCGTGGAGGAGGTTCCACCGCCCGTCGCGCGAATCTATACATGACGCCACCCCAGCACATTCTCGGGGCGGAGGTACGCCATGCGCGTCTATCGGACGCTGACTCCCGTCGCGCTCCTGGCCCTCTGCGTGTCGGCCCGGCCGGACGAGCTGCGAACCGGACGCCTGGGCGTCTTGCTGGACCTGCACGGGTACAAGCCCGGCGCCGGCGTGGTGGTGCCGCTCGCGCCCCTGGTGCACTGGATGGGCGCGACCGTGCAGGATGTGGGGCGATGGACCGCCGTCGCCCGCGACGATCACGTCATCTACCTCCAGCTCCCCCAGAGCCGTCCCCGCGCCCTGGGCGCCCTGGTGGGCGTGCGGCAGGTGGCCGAGGCACTGGGCGCGGAGGTGCGCTACCGGCCCATCGACTCCGAGGAGGCGGCCGGCATCGGACACATCCGCCACGTCGAGGTCACCGACGGTGACCGCGTGGGGCGGATCTTCATCCACGAGGCCACGCCCGATACCGTGGCGGCGCTGCTCGCCGACGTTCGCGACGAGAGTTACGGCCAGGCCTGGCTGCTGCAGGTGACGGCGGCCTGCGGTGACTGGCTGAAGACCCACGAGCCACAGTCCGCCGAGGGCCAACCATTCGGCGACCGCTACGTCACCGGCGTGCTGCACCTCGAGGACGGCCACTGGCGCTACCTGCTCCGCTCCAGCAAGGTGTCTCACACGCACGAAGAGCTTGCCGACGCCGGCATCCCGCTCGCCGTGGCGCGGATGCTGCAGATGGAACTGGAGGACTGACGGCGGCACAGTAACCCACACCTCATCCCCAGAGGGGGAGTCCCGATGCGCAGACTCTGGGCGTTGCATGTCGTTGTTGCCGTTCTCTGCCTCTACGCCGGCGCGGCCGCGCAGGGCGCTATCCAGCTCGAGCACTGGTCATACAGCACCGATGCCTACTACCTGGCCGACCGCTACGTGGACAGTGGCGAGATGCTCCACGACAGCGAGGCGGGGAGAGACGCCACCGTCATCTACCGCGGCAACCCCGTGGTCATCGACGTCTCGCTGGATGAGGTCGCCACCGTGCAGCGGGTGCTGGCGAACGTCCACCGGCACAACATGAACTACAAGCTCAGCGAGCTGAAGGTCGAGGCGCTGGTGGGCGGGCACTACGAGCAGGTCGGCCGGGTGCGGGGCTTCTGGGGGCCGACGGAGACCAACGACTTCGACATCGAGGTCGATCTCGAGCCGACGCAGACGCGAGACCTCCGGCTCGTCTTTAACACCGACGGGATCCTCAGCATCTCAGAGCTCTCGATCTTCGGCCGCGCCGCGACCACACAGGCGGTAGAAGAGGAGCTGCCCTTCACCGGCGCCACCGAGCCGACCGTGCGCGAGGAGGATCTCGACGGCGACGGCGCCCCGGAGATCATTCTGGAGAACTCGAAGGTCGGCCTGGTCCTCTACCCGGCCTTCGGCGGCGTGTGCAAGGTCCTCTACCTGAAGGACCCGGGCGTGAACCTGGTGACGCCCGGCGGCCCCGATCAGGCGATGTTCCGCGATCAGCTCTGGGACCCGCGCTACTTCTTCTCCCAGCGCTTCTACCACTTCGAGACCGGCGGGGACGCGAACTCGGCCTGGGTCGAGCTGTGGACCACGGGCGAGGGCGGCATCCTCTCCTTCACCGAAATCCGCAAGCGCATCACCCTCACCCGCGGCAGCGAGATCATCACCGCCGACTACCGCCTCACCAACGACCCGTCGTCGCAGACCGACTACGTCTACGGCATGTGGTGGCACAACTTCCTGGGCGCGCGCGGGCAGACCAACAGCTACTACTTCCCCACCGAGGACGGCGTCCGGGAGCTGACCTACAATCCAGCGGAGCTGACCGACGAGATCAAGGGCGACCACTGGCACCGCAACCCGGCGCGCGGCTGGACGGCGGTGCGCGCCGAGAGCGGCCCGGGGATGGCGATCCAGGTGCCCTACAGGTACCTCAACTGCTTCTACGCCTGGGTCGGCACCGGCTACCCGGTGGCGACGCTGGAGTGGCGCTACAACCGCCTGCAGCTCAAGTCCGGCGAGAGCCTGGAGGCGCAGGTCCGCGTCATCCCCTTCTCCGACATGCCGCGCGTTGACGGCTGCATCGACGACGTCGTGGGCGCCATCGAGATGCCCGACCGGCAGGGCGAGGTGGCGGAGGCGACCGTGACCGTGCACCTCACCGCGACCGCCGAGCCGGTCACGGCTGAGGTCGGCCTGCGCGCCTACGACGAGGACGAGGCCGACTACTCGGTGGCCGAGCCGGTCGAGATCGAGGCGGGCGAGACCGAGGCCATCCACGTCACTACGCCGGCGCTGCAGCCCGACAGCTACGTGCTCGTGTGCAGGCTGTCCCGGGATGGCGAGGTCATCGGCGACTTCGAGCGCCCCTTCACCGTCGGCGGCGCCCGACTCGTCTACCACCGTAAGCCGCTCGAGGAGCGTGTGGGCCTGGCTGAGAGGGAAGAGGTCGCCGGACTGCCGCACCACGACCTATCGCGCGAGGTCGTCACCCCGCACATCCGCTGGGCCAATCCCCTGCCAGATGGGCCCATCAAGGCGCTGACCCTCACCGGAGACCGCAACTCGCGCGAAATCATCGAGCTGGCGCAGCGGCTGGACCTGGACTTCACCTACGTCAAGTTCCGCACGGTGCTCTATGACGAGTGGCTCTACCAGGGCGACCGCTCAATCCCAACCCTCGCGCACGCGCAGCGACGGCTGATGGAGGAGCTGGAGGAGCAGTATGACCTGTTCCTGATCTCCGGCCTCAAGTGGGACCACCACTTCACGCCGGAGATACGCGAGCGCATCATGGAGCAGGTGCGCGGCGGCGCGGGCCTGATCTACATCGAGCCCGAGGGGTTCACGGCCGACGAGCCGCTGGGCCGGGCCATGGGCGTGGCGGACGACCGCAACATGAACGCCTTCTACCGCTGGCAGCCCACCGAGCACCACTACCTGACTGACGGCCTGCCGTGGGAGCTGTTCCCGCGCACCCGGCGCATGGACTACGTGACCTGGCCCACCGGCGAGGTGCTGGCGACCAGCGGTGAGGGCGACCGGGAGCAGCCTCTGATGGTGGCCTCGAGCCTCGACGGCGGCCGGACGCTCGCGCTGACCTACGACGTCCTCACCCACGTGATGAGCTACCGCGGCTACGCCGGCCTGACGCCGACCCTCTCCTACCGCGGCGCGTGGCTGCAGGACGAGTTCGCCGACATGACCTGGGACTACTACGAGTACTGGTACGCCCTGCTCGCGCGCGCCTGCACCTGGGCCGCGCAGCGAGAGGCGCCGGTGCAGATCGCGTCCGTGGCAGCCCCGGAGATCGATGCGGGCCAGGCGGCCGAGGTGCGCATCCAGGGCTCGGCGGCGGCGGAGGGCGAGCTTACGGCCGAGGTGACCTTCCGCGACAGGTGGTCGAGGCCCGTGGCGACCGTCGAGGCCCCCTGGCAGGACGACATGAGGGTGCCCATCCCGCAGGACGTGCGCGCGGGCCTGAACCTCGTGGATGTCATCGTGCGCGACGCCTCGGGCGCGTCGGTCGGCTGGGGCGCGGGCAGCTTCCAGGTGCGGTCGCCCGCGCGCATCGCCGCGGTCGAGGTCGAGGAGCGCACCATGCTGGGCCGGTGGTGCGCGGATCAGGAGGCCGTGCAACGTGGGCGGAGCTGGGCGCCGCCCGGGCCCGTTCGCGTCCGGGTGGACCTCGAACTGGTCCAGCCCGTCACCGAGGAGTACCGCGTGCGCGCGCGGCTGGTGGACACGCACGACCGGCTGCTGGGCGAGGAGACGCAGGACGTGCAGCCGAACCAGCCGCAGGTGCGCTTCACCATGCGCCCCGAGGCGCTGCGCAGCATGGGCCTGGAGTGGCGCGTGGACCTGCTGCAGGGCGACCGACTCATCGACAGCGAGACCGAGCGCGTCATCTGCGTCAAGCCCCGCGAGTACGACAGCCTGCACTTCCAGTCATGGAGCGGGATGTACCTGTGGCGCTCGCGCTACCTCTGGGAGACGGTGCACGATCGGGTCGAGGAGCTGGGCCTGGACGTCTCGCGCTACGGCGGCATGGAGCTGGAGCGGGGGCACGTCTGGAACGAGTACTGGCACAACCGCATGAACTGGTTCGGCGGCCTGCTCGGGCGGCCGGCCGAGGGCATGCCGGAGTTCCGCCTGCACGACTTCGCGAAGGTCAAGGCGGAGTACGACAAGACGGGCGACAAGTCGCTGCTGGCGCGCGAGCCCTGCCTGAACGACCCCGAATGGCGCGAGGCCATGTACTCACATCTCATCGAGCAGGCCGAGTCGGTGCAGCAGTTCGGCGGCTCGCACAGCTACGACACCGGCGACGAGATGTCGCTCACGCACTACCGCTCCTACTTCGACTTCTGCTGGTCGGAGCACTGCCTGGCCAAGTTCCGCGAGTGGCTGCAGCAGGAGTACGGTGACCTGGGCGGGCTCAACGCCGCGTGGGGCACCATGCATGCCTCCTGGGATGACGTCATGCCCATGACGCTGGAGGAGGCGCGGCAGGCCGATAATCCCGCGCCGTGGGCCGACCACCGCGACTTCATGGACACCACCGTCGCCGACTTCATGAGCTTCGTGCGGGAGACCGTGCAGGAGGTCGATCCCGAGGCCAGGGTCGGGATGTCCGGCACGCAGGCGCCGCGCGCGGGCAACGGCATGGACTGGTGGAAGATGTCGAAGGCCTTCAACCACTACATCTCCTACAACACCTCCTGGTCGAACGAGATGCGGCGGTCGTTCCAGGACGACACCATCGTGGGCCAGGCGCCCTACAACGCGGGCTACTGGCAGAGCGGCCGGCCTCTGGAGAACCGCGTGTGGTGGTGCCTGCTGCACGATACCGTCGGGCTGGGCGCCTGGACCACGCACCTGTTCTTCTACGGCGACTTCACCTTCTCCGAGGCCGGCCGCGACACCCGCGACAACCTCCGGGAGCTGCGCTCCGGCATCTGGGCGCAGGTGCGCCAGGGCGAGCGCGACAACGACGGCATCGCCCTGCACTACTCGCACAACACGATCCGCGCCGCCAAGCTCACCGACCGCATCGACGAGCTGGACGCCATCCGCGACGCCTGGGTCAAGCTGCTCGAGGACCTCGGGCTCCAGTACGAGTTCGTCAGCACCGAGCAGATCGAGGAGGGCCACCTGCAGGAGGAGGGCTACCGGCTGCTGATCCTGCCCGAGTCGCTGGCGGTCTCTCACGAGGAGGACGAGCAGATCCGGGACTTCCTGGACGGTGGCGGCGCGGTGCTGGCCGACATGCGCGCCGCGCTCATGGACGGTCACTGCCGGCAGTACGCCACGCCGACGCTGGATGACATCTTCGGCATCCGCCACGGCGAGCCGACCGGCGAGCCGCCGGCCATGGGCCTCACGCTGAGCCAGGACCTGGGCGAGGGCGCGCCGGCGGGGGCCGAGGCGAAGATCACGGTTCCGGAGGATAACCTGCAGCTCGCGGGCGGCACGGCGCTGGGCGCCAGCGCGGGCGATAGTGCCGCGCCGGCGCTGATCGTCAACCAGGTCGGCGAGGGCCGCGCCATCTACCTGAACCTCGACCTGTCGCAGTTCGCCGCCGAGCGCAAGTTCCACAGTCCGACCGAGAGGCAGGTGCGGAGCATCGTCCTCGCGCTGCTGGCCGACGCGGGGATCAAGCCGGCCTATCCGCTGAGCTTCGAGTCCGGCACCACGCCGCACGTGGAGATGGTGCGCTACCACGTGGGCGATGTCACGCTGCTGGGCCTGCTGCGGCCCCACGACGAGAGCGCGGAGGACGAGGTGGCGCACATCGCGCTGCCGGCGCCCGCGCACGTCTACTCCATGCGCCAGCACAAGGCGCTGGGGGAGCTGGACGAGATCACGGTCCCGCTGGCGCCGGGACAGGCGGCGCTCTTCTGCATCTCGCCCCGGCTGCTGCCGGGTGTGTCGATCGCCGCTGGTGCGGACACGGCCGCCCCGGGGACGGTGCTCAGCTACGAGGTGTCGCGCGGCGGCGCAGGGCCGGCGGAGGCGGTGCACGTGACGGTCCTGCGGCCCGACGGCACGGAGGTCGCGGACTACGCGCAGAACCTGATTCTGCGCGACGGCCCGGCGGCGGGCACGATCCCGCTGGCGCTGAGCGACCCCGCCGGCACGTGGCGCATCATCGCCCGCAGCGCGCTCTCGGGCGCGACCGCGGAGGCGAGCGTCGAGGTACGGTAGGCGTAGGCGGCCTGTGCGGGGCACCGGCCGACGTTGTCACGCGCGCACTGCCTTTCCGTGGCACGGGCCTCCAGGCCCGTGCCACGGTGATGCAGCAGCGTCGCCTCTCGCCTCACCAGCCGATGACGTTGGCCTCGTCCGGCGCGCGCCAGTAGTTCGGGTCCTCCGGAGCGTCTGCCCACGCCCGGCGCCACTCCACGAGCACGTCGCGGCGCCGGCGGCGATGGCGCAGCGTGCGGAGGGCCGCGTCCGGGTCCCAGCCCTCCAGGACCCGGTCCTCGAGGTAGTCGCGCGCGTCGCCGCAGGACGGATCGCCCGCGCGGTCTTCGAACTCGTCCGGGTCCTCGTCGAGGTTGAAGAGCATCGGCTCTTCGCAGCCCTCGTAGTGGATCAGCTTCCAGGGGCCGCGGCGGATCATCCGCCCCTGGTAGGGGTAGAGCGCGCCGAAGCTGATCATCTCGGAGAACGCCTCGTCGCGCCATGGCGCGGAGAGCTCATCGCGCATCAGCGGCAGCAGGCTCTGACCGGAGGGGAGTGGCAGGCCCGGCGCGCCGGCGAGCTCGGTCAGCGTGGGCGCGACGTCGAGCAGGCTGACGACCTCTGAGCGCCGCCCCTGCGGGATGCCCGGCCCGGCCACGATCATCGGCACACCGACCGCGTGGTCGTAGAACTGGCTCTTCCACCACAGGCCGTTCTTGCCCGCGGACTCCCCGTGGTCGGAGACGTAGATGACCACCGTGTCCTCGGCCAGGCCCGTGTCCCGCAGCGCGCGGAGCATGCCCCCCACGATCTCGTCGAAGTGCTCGACCATGCCGTAGTACCCCGCGCGGGCCCTGCGGATCTGCTCGTCGGTGAGGCCCTCGATCCCGCGCGCCTCGCGCCAGGCCTTCATAGCCGGGTGCAGGTCGTCGAGGTATCCGTCCGGGATCTCGGGCATCTCGACGCGCTCGTAGTAGTACTCGTACAGGTCCTCGCGCGCGACGAAGGGGCAGTGCGGCAGCACGAAGCCCGCGGTCAGCAGGAACGGTCGGTCGTCGTCGGAGTCGGCCCTGGCCTGCATCCACTCGGTCGCGGTGGCAAGCACCGCCTCGTCATAGGCCTGGTAGGCGGTGCGGCCCGGGCCGGCGACGGCGACCGCGTTGTAGCTCTGCCCGGTGGCGCCGAGCAGCGGCCTGGGCATGTTCGGGACGGGGCCGCCGGGGTGCGTCTGCCCGCTGACATCGCCCATGATGCGGCTCTGGAAGCCGTGGCGCTGGTCGGGGCCCACGAAGTGCATTCGCCCGCACAGGACCGTCTCGTAGCCGGCGATCCCCAGCGCATGGCAGAAGGTGGGGATGTCGGACGCGAGATGGCAGTTGTTGCTCCAGACCCCGATCTCGGAGCAGTGCCTGCCGGTGAGCATGGTCATGCGCGAGGGCACGCACAGCGGCGCGGCGCAGTGGCAGCTCTCGAACATCGTCCCCCGCTCCGCGAGGGCATCGAGGTTCGGTGTGCGCACAACCGGGTCACCGGCGCAGCCCAGCACCTGGCCGGAGTGCTGGTCGGACATCATCAGCAGAATGTTGGGCTGGCTTGGCATGGAGCCGGCTCCTCTCCATGCGGCGTGGACGGTGGCTGGGCCCTCTGCAGGGCGCGCCGTTGCGCGTGAGCGGCGGCTACTCCAGCACTATCCACCCGCGGCTCATGCGGTCGGCGTGCGCCTTGATGGACGGAAACCAGGACGAGATCTCGCCGGGCTTGCCCTGCACGTTGCGCACGAAGTTCATGGGCAGCAGCGACTGCTCCGCCGGATCGACGCCGAAGTCCGTCATGGGCACGCGCATCTCGGCGACCCACCTGCCCTCCTGGACCGTCGCGGCCCAGTCGCAGCCGAAGTCATGGGAGAGCGCGTCACCGTACGTCTGCTCTTCCGTGCGGCGCCACTGGTCGAAGAACGCGCCCGCCGCGTTGATGATGAACTGGACGTACTCGTGCTCGCCCTGCGCGGGGCTGGCGAAGACCTCGACGGAGTCGTCCTTCCAGGTCGAGCCGTCGCGCGGCGAGGCGTTGGTCACCAGCTTCGAGGTGTCCTGCTCGCACTCCAGCGCGATAAAGAGGCTCGCGCCGTCGTGGGCCAGCCGGACGCGGGTTGCGTGGCTCGCCTGCCCGGCCTCGCCCCAGCGCATGAAGTCGGTCAGCACGTCGGTGCGCTCCCAGACGTCCTCGTCCAGCACGCCGTCCACGGTGATGGGCCGCTCCATGCGGACCGCCGTGCCCACCTTCGTGGCCATCGCGCGCACCTGCTCGACGATGCCCCGGTAGGCCTCGGTCCCGCCCTCGCCGAACAGCTCGGTGACCGTGGCGTCGATGGCCTGCCGCAGGGCCTCGGCGTCGATCTCTCCGGCCTTCGCGGCCCGCTTGATCTCCTGCTCTGCGATGCTGAAGGCCGCCCATCGCTTGGCCCTGGTGGCCCCGCCGGACTTGAGCGGCGAGATCCACGCCTGCTTGGGCGGGTGGAAGGCGATGGGATCGTCGCCGACCTTCTCCTCCATCACCGCATCCACGTCCACCGTGCCGATGCGCTCGGCCATGCGCCGCATGGCGGCGGCGACCTCCGTCACGTCCGCATCCGCCGCCATCAGCTCCTCGACCTCGTGCGAGGCCCAGTAGTTGCCCGCCAGCAGCACGGTGACGTCCCAGGTCTTGCGGAAGAACTGGATTCGGTCCCGGACCAGCTCGCTCTCGGCGAGCGCGGCCGCCTCCTCCAGGTACCCGGTGCACTCCTCCAGCACGTCGGGCGGGAAGATCTCGAACTGCTTGGGGTCGCCGGCGAGACGGTAGGCCCAGCGGCCGTGGCCGGTGTCCTGCTCGCGCCAGGCGCGCTCGCAGCGCGCGAAGTACCGCTTCATCGGCTCTGCGGCCTCGCGGAACATCCGCTCGTTCCAGTCATCGGTGATGGCGTCCACGTCCACGTCCGGGTTCCAGAGGATGCGCGACATGACGTAGAGCTTGTGCCCATCCAGGCCCCAGTTGGGGTAGACCTCCGCGTAGAAGCCCCGGACCTTGTGCTCCACCGCGAACCGGATGGCGTCCTGGAACAGGTGGTTGTAGATGCGGGGGATGGCGAAGCCCATACCGTAGGCGTAGTCGTAGATGCCCATCTGGTGCGTCGCGCGCGACCAGCGGTCCAGCATCTCCTGGTCCTGGGCGCGGAACTGCGGGTCCCAGTAGTCCGCACGGTTGCTGGTCAGATACGGGATGATGTTGCGGTGCAGCGTCATCCCCGTCGGCGGGAGGATGACGGCGGAGTAGGCCAGGCAGCCGAGCATCTTGTCGGGATGGTCGCGCTCGAGGTTCTCGGCCACGCGGTTGAGCCAGGTGTAGTAGAGCACCGACCTGTCGCCGGAGAAGCCGTGCCACTCCGGGAGCGGCCGGTCCACGGCCCGGCACTGCTCGCACTCGCAGTAGCCGCGACCGTCATTGATGCCGTACGAAAACGACTCCGCGTTCTCGTTCGCCTCGAAGTAGCGCCGGGCGGCATCGGCGGCCAGGGCTACGCCCTGCGGATCCGTCATGCACGGCTGCCAGCTATGGTCGTCCGGGCCGGGCCTGTAGCGCATCGAGCCGTGCTGCGGGAAGTATTGGGGGTGCTCGTCGAACAGCTCGGGCGGGAAGACCCGCAGCAGGTTGTGGTGGAACTGGTAGCGCCCGTGGATGCGCTGGCGCAGGCTCCAGTCGCCGCCGTAGTGCGCGCCGCTCCACAGCCGCGAGAGGATGGCCGGCTCGTAGCTGTGCTTGCCCACCGGCACGCGGATGACATCGTGCGAGGGCACGTCCTCACCCAGCGGTCCGGGGATCAGCCAGCGCACGCCCACGTAGTCCTCAAGGAACCGGCAGACCGCCCAGAAGGTGGACCAGGGCGCCGGCCCCGCGAGCATCACCCGCTCCTGCTCGACCACCACCATGTAGCCGTCGCGGTCGAGGTGATACAGGTCGTAGCCGATGGCGCGCTTGACCGGCCGGCAGCGCCCGACGTAGATCGGCCGCCCCTCCGCCGGGTCGTAGTCGCGCTCGGACACAGCCGTGAGCTCGCGGCCGGTGGAGAGCTTGAGGTACTTCGCCAGGTCCTGCCAGGCCTTCACGGTCTCGCCCTGGGCGTCCTTCTCGTACACGATGACCGCCTGCTCGTCGCCGGCCACGACGGCGAACTCGGCGGCGATAGCGACGCTCGCGGCCAGCAGGACGGTCAGACAGATCGCTGCGCTGCGCATGGTCTGGTGCCTCCCTGCAAAGCGGGGAACGCTGCGCGATC